>JBBUED010000020.1:0-30142 GCA_038078215.1 Patescibacteria group bacterium
AAAAAAATGAAAAGAATTTTAACGCTCTGCATAATTTATCAAGACAGAAAGATACTGCTTGGGATGAAAAAGCGCGGATTTGGAGTCGGAAAATGGAACGGGTTTGGCGGGCACGTTGAAGAAGCTGAATCCACAGAAGAAGCCGTAAAGCGGGAAGTGTTTGAGGAAGCGGGGTTGAAAGTTAAAAGTCTTGAAAAGATGGGCGTAATAATTTTTGAGTTCCAAGACGGACATCAAAGTTTTGAAGTTCACATATTCCGAAGTAAAGATTTTGAAGGAGAGATAACTGAATCCGAAGAGATGAAGCCGGAATGGTTTTATGTTGACAAGTTGCCTTTGGATAATATGTGGCCAGCTGACGCGCATTGGTTGCCGATTATGTTAAAAGGGAAAAAATTTGAGGGAAAATTTATTTATGACCATCCTTCAACGGCAGATTATTCAAGCAAAATAATCAAGAAAAATCTGCGGGAAATGAATGAGGCAAAATAGCCCGGCGAAAGTTGGGCTATTTTTTTATGGCGTGCTATTATCTTTCTTAACTATGAATTACGAAACGCAAAAATTTAGGTCCTCGGGTCGCAAAATCTCTTTATTTTTTAAATGTTTTTGCTCAACCAGACCGTAAATTTTTGCGTTTCGTAATTCAAGATTCTTAATAATTTCAAGACATGCCAAAGAAACAAAAAACAAAGAGACTGCCGAAGGATAAATTTTTTGAAAAAGTGGAGGGGCTCGGAGAGGCGCTTACTTTTGACGATGTTCGGCTGAAATCCGGATATTCGGAAGTGATGCCGGATGACGTGAATTTGGAGTCTAAATTTTCACGCAATATTTCTCTAAAAATTCCCATCGCGAGCGCGGCAATGGATACTGTCACCGAGCATAAGATGGCGATTGAGATAGCGAAGCTTGGCGGAATCGGAATAATTCATAAAAATTTGACTCCAGAACGGCAGGCCCAGGAAATATGCAAGGTCAAGTATTATCTTAATGGACTTATTGATAAACCGATATGCGTCAATCAAAATGAAACCATTGATGAGATTCTTAAAATGCGCGAGAAAAGAGAATACGGTTTCCACACCTTTCCGGTAATCAATGACATCGGAGAAATTGTCGGCATTATCACCAGAAATGATTTTGATTTTTGCGATGATTCTTCCGTTCGGGCGCGGGATATTATGACGAAGTCGGTCATAACGGCGGACAGCAAGACCGGTCTGGAAGAAGTCTATAAAATAATGTTTGATAAGAAGAAGAAAGCTCTGCCTCTCGTGGACAAGAACGGAAAAGTCGCCGGAATGTATGTTTTGAAAGACGTCAAAAGGGTGTTGTTAAAAAATCCGTCCGGCTACAACCTTGACACAAAAGGCCAGTTGAGAACGGGTGCGGCGATTGGAGTCAATGACTTTGAAAGGCTCGAAAGAATTATCGGCAAAAATGTTGATGTCGTCGTGATAGACACGGCTCACGCGGACACGAAGTCGGTGATAAACACTCTTAAAAAAATTAAGTCTGGTTATAAAATTGATGTAGTTGTCGGAAATGTCTCCGAACCGGAATCGGCGAAAAGACTTGCTGACGCCGGAGCGGACGGGATAAAAGTCGGACAAGGTCCGGGCTCAATCTGCACCACGAGAATAATCGCCGGAATAGGTTCGCCACAGGTAAGCGCGGTTTACAAATGTTCAAAAGTCGCTGACGAATACGGCATACCGATTTGCGCCGACGGCGGACTAAAAAATTCCGGAGACATACCTATCGCCATCGGCGCGGGCGCCTCATCGGTCATGATGGGCGGAATGCTCGCTGGCACGAAAGAGTCTCCGGGTGAAACTGTTTTTAAAGACGGAAGACAATGGAAATCCTATCGCGGAATGGGTTCAATCGGAGCGATGGAAACCAATAAAGGTTCTAGAGAAAGGTATGGTCAAATCGCCGCAGGGAAAAGCGAACTCATCGCGGAGGGGGTTGAGGGACTGAAACCGTACAAAGGGGAGCTGAAAGATGTCATATTTCAGTACATTGGCGGGCTCAAGCGCGGAATGGGCTATGTCGGCGCGGGAGACATAGAATCACTCCGCCGCAAAGCCGATTTTATGAAAATCACTTCCGCCGGAAAAGCGGAATCGCACCCTCACGATATTTTAATAACCAAGGAACCGCCGAATTATCAGGTGGGAAATTAAACTTGGTACTCCGACTACCAAGTTTCAGGTTTTGGGCTTTCGTGTTCAACTTGGTAGTCGGAGTACCAAGTCAGAAGTACCAAGTCAGAAATAAAATATGAAAAACATAAAAAATATAGTTTTGATAGGAATAGTGGCGGCGGTGGTTTGGGTAGCGTATTATCTTTCAAATAATTAGAGACTTACCTCGAATTACTTTGAATTACAAAACTCGTCGAAGGCATGTCTTTTTAAGGGGGTTTTGAGCCCCTCACCAGTTTTGATTTTAGAAATTTCTACTTCCAAAACTTGTGAGGGACGAAAATTTCAGGATTTTTTAAGCTTCAAAAATCCGTACCCTAAAAAAGACATACCGAGAAAGAGTTTCGTAATTTATACTTCATTACCCTACAGCTTGTCACAGGGGACTATATCTTCTAATGCGCGAGCGCGAAGCATATCACTTGGCGCGCGCCGGCATTCATCAGAGTTTTTTTCGCTTCCGCCATCGTAGCGCCGGTCGTGATGACATCGTCTACGAGAATTATATTGGCATTTCGGATTTTTTCAGAGTCGCCGGCGGCGAAACACCCTTTTAAATTTTGCAACCTTTTTGCTCTGTTTTTTACTGAAGTCTGGCTTGGCGAGTCTTTGATTTTTTCAAGAATATTTTCAGGCGCGGTAAAATTTTTGTTGCCGTCAATTCGCGCGAGCTCGCTCGCGACAAACTCGCATTGATTGTAGCCTCTTTCTTTAAAACGCTTTTTGGAAGATGGAATAGGGAGCAAAATCGGATTTTTAAAATCAGAAAAAAGCGCTTTGTCGGCAAGTTCGTCAAGTATGAATTCGTAAAAAAGTTCGCAAAAGACGGTCATCAATTTTTCATTTTTTCTGTATTTGATTTCCCATATCGCCCGCCTCGCCAATTCATTCCTATAATCAAACAGAGCTTTGCTTTCATTGCCCTCAATTTCTCTCGCTCTCGGTATTTTCCGGACAAGCTCGCTCGCGCTCATGTTTTCAATAGAGATTACGGGCAACGAGCGAGGGAATAGGAAGTCAAGGAAGAAGTTAAAAATCTTTCGGCTATGACTCATTATGCAAGTATAGAATAACGGGTCTCAAATTTCTAATTACTATGAATTACGAAACTCTTACTCGGCAGGCTATTTTGAGGGTACGGATTTTTTGAAGCTTAAAAAATCCTGAAGTTTTCGCGTCGCCACGCTCAAAACCCCCTCAAAATAGCCCGCCTCGACGAGTTTCGTAATTCAAAGTAATTACTAATTTCTAATGCCTAATCAAGCCCCAATGACAAAATGACCAATGACCGAATTTTAAATTAGACATTAAAGCATTGAGCATTGATTAGAAATTAGATCAATTAGGAATTAGAAATTAATCTCCACAATAACATTCTATGCTTTTAAAGCATTTTTTTATGATATAATTCGCATGAATCAAAACACTATGGATAATCCCTTTAAAAAAATTTTGAACTATTTTTTTTCAAAGAGCGGCGGAAGCGCGCTGGGAATTGACATCGGTTCTTCTTCAATAAAGCTGATTCAGCTTAAGAAAAAAGGGGGAAAGGCCGTGTTGGAAACTTACGGCGAAATATCGCTCGGACCTTACGCCGGTTTTGAAATAGGCAGGTCAACAAGTTTGAACGCCGATAAAATCGCCGAAGCCCTCCGAGACCTTATAGGTGAAGCCAATGCGACGACTAAAGCGTGCGGAATGTCAATTCCAATCAGTTCAAGTCTTATCACTTTCATAAGATTGCCGCGGTCGGCTGAAAAACAGCTTAAGACCGTCATTCCCATGGAAGCCAGAAAGTATATACCGGTTCCGATTTCGGAGGTGAGCCTCAATTGGTGGGTTGTGCCGGAAGAGAGGGAAGAACTTTCCGATTTTCAGTCCGGCGCGGCGGAAAAGCCGGCCCCGGGCATAAATGTTTTTCTGGCCGCCATCCACAATGACGCCATAAATCGCAACACGAAAATCGTAAAAGACGCCGCTTTGGAGTCAAGCTTTTTTGAAATTGAATTATTCAGCAGTATCAGGTCTTCACTTGACCAAAGCCTGGCGCCGCAGATGATTTTTGAAATGGGCGCGGGTTCCACCAAGCTTTATATAGTGGA
Organism: Patescibacteria group bacterium; assembly: GCA_038078215.1. Classification (GTDB taxonomy): domain Bacteria; phylum Patescibacteriota; class Minisyncoccia; order Phycocordibacterales; family GWA1-40-21; genus GWA1-40-21. Next base: position 4,316 of record JBBUED010000020.1, read on the forward strand.
AAGGGGGGTGTTGAGAAATTCACATTTGATTAACAAAGGGTCGCAGGACGTAAGCATAGCGGTGTCAAAATCAATGGGAATAAGTTTTGAAGAAGCGGAGAGGCTTAAGAGGGAATACGGAATTGTTAACGGAGGCAAAGAAAAAGATTTGACGGAGATAACTTCCCTCACTCTTGATTACGTATTTTCGGAGGCGAGCAGGATTTTATTGAATTATCAGAAGAAATACAATAACAGCGTAAGCAAAGTGGTCTTGACGGGCGGAGGGGTCAATCTGAAAGGTCTTAAGGAATACGCCGAGAAATTTTTTCAAACGGAATGCGTCATAGCCAATCCTTTTGATAAAGTTGAATTTCCGGCTTTCCTTGACGATGTCCTTAAAACAGCCGGTCCGGAATTTTCCGTGGCTATAGGCATAGCGCTCCGAAAGCTTCAGGAGCTTGGGTAGAAAGTTATCAAGTTTGTAAAGTTATAAAGTATTGTGCGGAATGTCATATTTTACTTCCTTCTCTACTTTATAAACTTGATGAACTTTATAACTTTATAAACTTAAAATGGAGCGCTTCGCGCTCGAGCTTGCCCCGAAATCCAATACCATTTATAATAATGACAGCTCGTTAAACTTAAATTAAAATCCATATGGACGGAAAATTTCAAACGTCATTCATTCCCAAAAAACCGATAGTGTCCGCCGCGCAAGAGAGAAGCTCGGGCATGAGTTTGTTCATGTTCGTTTCAATATTTATTTTTATCGTAAGCTTGGCGCTTGCCGGCTTTGTTTTTGTCGGGCAGAAATATTTATCGGCCCAGCTTGAGAAAGACAAGCAAAATTTCAGCAAAGCCCAAGACATGTTTGATTCCATTACCGTGGAAACCCTCGTCAAGTTGGACAAGAGAATAGAGTCCGCCAAAAAGATATTGGCGAAGCACATCGCGATATCGCCTGTGTTTGATTTTCTGGAATCAAAGACTCTCAAAAATATCCGTTTCAAAACCGTGGAAATATCTTTCGCGGAAAACGGCGTCGCCAAGCTTGACATGAAGGGAGAGGCGAAAAATTTCAGCGCCGTGGCTCTTCAGTCCGATGTGTTCGCGGAAAGCAAAGAGCTTAAAAATCCCGTAATATCGGATATAGATTTGACCCTTGGCGGCGGCGTCTCGTTCAACTTTAAGTCGGAAGTGGACACGAACTCCGTCCTTTACGGGAATTCCTTTGGGGGTGGGAGCGGCGCGGATAATGAAGAAAATAATTGAATTTTATGAATATAATAGCGCCAACATTTTTGATTTTAGCCGCAGTCGGAATTTTTTACGGATACGTCAATCCGAACTATCGCGGCGATAATGTTCCGGCGAGCATAGTGAAACTTACGGAAGAGAGAAAAAAGTACGGAGAGGCGCTGAATAACTCCAACAATTTCATTTCCGAAAGGAACAAGCTCGTGGAGAAAAATAACAACCTGTCCGGCAATGATTTGGAACGGCTGAAAAAATTTCTTCCCGACCACATTGACAACGCGAGGCTGATAATTGACATTGACGGAATCGCTTCCAGATACGGCCTTAACATAAGGAACATAAAAATAGACAACAATGTTGATGGCAAAGAAGCGCTCGGGCCGGATAATAATCCTTATGGAACTCTCGCTTTCAAATTCAATGTAATAGCGTCGTACGATAAATTCAAACTGTTCTTGAAAGACCTGCAGGACAGTTTGAGAATTATTGATGTTGTCGGCGTTTCTTTCGCCTCAACGGAAACAGGCTATTATGATTACGGCGTAACGATAAAGACATATTGGATTAAATAATTTCAACTAAAATGTCCAAAAAAAATAAAGTAATGCTTGTGGTTTTGCTCGTCATATTGGCTTTTTTCGGCTACCGTTTTATGTTTAAAAAAGACGCATCTTCCGGCAAGAGCGATCTTGCGGTCGATGCCGGAGCGGAAGCATCCGGGCAATCGGCAATCGGCAGAGACCTCATCGTTACCATATCCAAGCTGAAGTCTCTGAATCTGGATGACTCTTTGTTTAAAGACCCGATTTTCAACAATTTGAGCGATTTCAGCATTCCGTTGATTCCGCAGGAAGTCGGCAGGAGCAATCCTTTTTCTCCGATCGGCGGTTCGGCTAATCCGGATAACGGCGGCCCGTCTGGAGACAAGAAAACCAAAAATTAAAACGAAAGGTTGAGAAAATAGATTTTAATAATAAATCATCAATCGCAAATGAGCATTTTAGAGGTATTGGCGGATAAAAATATAATAAAGACGAGGGATATTGATAAAATCAAAGAGAGAGCCGAATCTTCCAGCCGCAGAGTGGACGAAGTACTTGCGGAAATGGGGCTTAAAAATGAGGAGATTTTGGCGGCTTACGGAGATTATTACAAAATTCCCACAAGAAAGGTTGAAAACCGGGATGTTTCTTTTTCTCTTCTCAAATATATTCCCGAAGAATCGGCAAATCATTATAAATTCGTTCCGATAGGACTTAAGGACGGCGTTCTGGAAATAGGAATAGTTGACCCGGAAAACATAGAAGCGAGAGACGCTCTAAATTTCATAGCTTCAAAGCTCAATATACCCTTTAAAATTTTTCTTATCACGAGGCATGATTTTGACGAAATAATAAAAGCTTACAAAGGCCTTTCCGGTGAAGTAACCAAAGCTTTGTCGGAGCTGGAAACGGAACTCTCTTCGGATTTGAAAGACATTGAGATGGCGAGAAGCGATAACGGCGGCCCGAATAAAAATACCGAAACCAAAATAATTGAAGACGCGCCCGTAACCAAGATAGTCGCCACGATACTTCGTTACGCCACGGACGGCAGGGCATCCGATGTCCACATTGAGCATATGCGCGACAGGGTCAGGGTGAGATTCAGAGTTGACGGAATACTGAATACCAGCCTTGTCCTTCCGTCCGCCGTCCATCAGGCGGTCGTTGCCAGAATAAAAATACTGTCAGATATGAAGCTGGATGAAAAGCGCAAACCCCAAGACGGCAGATTCAGTGCCAAGATATCGGGGAGAAAGATAGATTTCAGAGTGTCCACTTTTCCGGCTTATTTCGGCGAAAAAGTCGTTATGAGAATTCTTGACCAGGAGAAAGGCGTTCAATCGCTTGAGTCCCTCGGCCTTTCCAAGAAAAATCTGGAATTGGTGCGGGAAGCTTTGGGTCGGCCGTACGGCTTGATACTAATATCCGGACCGACAGGCGCGGGGAAGACTACGACTATTTATTCAATGCTTAATGAAATAAACAAAGAAGAGCTCAATGTTTTGAGCTTGGAGGACCCCATTGAATACAGTATTGAAGGCATGAGCCAGTCTCAAGTCAATCCGGACATCGGATACACATTCGCGACGGGATTGAGAACGACCCTCCGCCAGGACCCGGATGTGATAATGGTCGGCGAGATAAGAGACAAAGAAACTGCCCAGCTCGCGGTTCAAGCCGCTCTTACCGGACACCTGGTTTTTTCGACGATTCACACTAACAATTCCGTCGGTGTTATTCCGAGGCTTATTGATATGGGAGTGGACCCTTATCTTATAGCTCCGACTCTTATCCTTACGATGAGTCAAAGGCTTGTCAATCTGCTGTGTCCCGATTCAGGCAAGCCTCTGCCCGTTGAAGGCAGTATAAAGGCTCTGATTGAAAGACAGTTCAGCGATTTGTCGGAAGAGTTCAGAAAGGAATTGCCGCCTTTGAATTATGTTTACGATAAGTCTCCTTCTCCGTCGTGTCCGAGCGGAATAAGAGGCAGAATCGCCGTGTTTGAAGCCTTTAAAATGGACAAGGATATTGAGAGTTTGATTCTCGCCAATCCGAACGAATCATTAATTTTTAAATCTCTTCGGAAAAAAGGAATGCTCAATATGAAAGAAGACGCCATTATCAAAGCTTTGAATAAAATTATCCCCTTTGAAGAGGCTGTCAATTTGTAGTATAATTTTTTAATTGTGAAACTCGTCTTTTCCCGTGGCGAGAATTGCCTCCTGACAAGTCGCCATTCAAAGTAAAATATGGAAAACAAAAATAAAAAAGTGATGATAGTGGATGATGACAAGTTCCTTGTTGATATGTATTCTCTTAAATTCAGCAAATACGGTTTTGATATTGAATCGGCGACCAAAGGGGAAGAAGCTCTGGAGAAACTTCGCGAAGGAGCAAATCCGGACATACTTATGCTTGATGTGGTGATGCCCTCGCTTGACGGCATCGGGCTTCTCAAAAAGATAAGGCAGGAGAAATTGGCGGACGGAGCCGTCGTGGTGATGCTGACCAATCAGGGACAGAAGTCCGACATTGATGAGGCGGAAAAATTGGGAGTCAGCGGCTACATAGTGAAAGCGACAACCATACCCTCCGAAGTCGTGGAGGAGATTATGGTTATTTATAATAACACGGGAAAAAATAAAAATGCAAAAAGATTATAAAAAAGAGATAGACGAGCTCATAAAAATCGTCATCAACGAAGGAGGTTCCGACCTTCATATTTCCGAAGGAAGGCACCCGACAATACGCGTCTCCGGGTCTCTTATCCCCCTTGTCCGGAAACCCATCCTCTCAAAAGACGATACTCACGGAATTTTGGAGGGATTGCTGACTCCGCCGAACAGAGAGCTTTTTTTAAAAAATAAAGAAGTGGATTTTTCATACGATTACTCGGGAGACGGAGCGGCGCAGTCCGAAGGCAAAGGAGGCGCGCGCTTCAGGGGAAACGGGTACTTCCAGAGGGGGAGCGTAAGCGTCGCTCTTCGCCTTATATCAAGAAAGATTCGGACTATTCAGGATCTCAATCTTCCTCCAATTCTTGAATCGTTCGCTCAAAAACAGCAAGGATTCTTTCTTGCCGTCGGACCGGTCGGGCATGGCAAGACCACGACTCTCGCGGCGCTTATTGATTCAATCAACTCCAGTCGCGCCGAGCACATCATTACGATTGAGGACCCGATAGAATACATTTACGAGCAGAAAAGATCCATTATTGACCAGAGGGAAATAAGAATTGACACGGAAAGTTTTCCGGTCGCGTTAAAAAGTGTTTTTCGCGAGGATGTTGACGTCGTTCTTATCGGCGAGATGCGCGAAACTGAAACCATATCAACCGCGGTGACCGCCGCGGAAACCGGACACCTCGTGTTTTCCACGCTTCACACCAACAATGCCGCCCAGACTATTGACAGGATAATAGATTCGTTTCCGGCAGCCCAGCAGGACCAGATAAGGATTCAGCTTGCCGGAAGTCTGGCGGGAATTTTCTCGCAGAGGCTTATTCCAAGAATTTCCGGCGGACTGATTCCCGCTTACGAGCTCCTCATAAACAACAATGCGGTGCAGAATCTCATCAGAGAAAAAAGATCTCACGAAATCAATACTGTCATTGAAACCGGTTCGCAAGATGGTATGATTGATATGAACAGGTCCTTGGCCGATCTGGCGAGGAGAGGCGAGATAACCATAGAGAATGCTTACCTTCATTCTTTGAATCCAAAGGTGCTGGAGAAGCTTATTTAAAAACAAGGGGGTAGCTTTTTAGCTTGTAGCTTGCTAGGAAGAATAATAAGATCTGACCCTAAAAAGCTAAACAGCTACAAGCTACCAACCTAATCAATAAAAATGTTATTCAACTACAAAGCGTTAGATGAAAGAGGCGAAGAAAAGTCCGGCAGTATTGAAGCGGTAAACGCGGATATTGCCATAAGCTCGCTTCAGAGACGCGGTCTTATAATTTCCCAGATAAAAGCCGAGGAAGAAGAATCTCTTCTTGGCAGAAAATTTTCTTTTTTCAATAGAATTTCAAATAAAGATATCGTCATTCTTTCCCGTCAGATGGCGACGATGTTTGAAGCTCAAATTTCGGCGCTCCGAGTCTTTCAGCTTATCGCCGGACAAGTTGAAAAATCCGCTTTAAGAAATGTGCTTAACGAGGTGGCTTCCGACTTGCAGGGGGGCAGTCCCATTTCAGACGCGCTTTACAAGCATCCCAATATCTTCTCTGATTTCTATGTGAATATGGTTCGTTCCGGCGAAGAATCGGGACAGCTGGACAAAACTTTTCTATTTTTAGCCGATTATTTGGACAGGTCTTACGAAGTTACTTCAAAAGTCAAGAACGCTTTGGTTTATCCCGCCTTTGTCGTGTTCACCTTTTTTGCGGTTATGATTCTTATGTTCACGATGGTTATTCCGAAAATTAGCGTTATTTTGACGGAATCCGGACAGTTGATACCGACTTACACGAAAATCGTTATGAGCATCAGCAATTTTCTGGTGAGTTACGGAGCATTTCTTCTCGCGGCGGCGGTTGTCGGCGCTTTCTTCTTCTACCGGTTCAGCCGGACTCAAGAAGGAAAGATTTCCGTGGATAAATTCAAGCTGTCAATTCCTTACGCTAATGATTTGTTCAGGAAGCTCTATCTTTCGCGCTTTTCCGATAATATGAATACGATGCTCGTAAGCGGAATACCGATAGTGCGGGGATTGGAGCTTACCTCCAAAGTCATAGGGAACGAAATTTATAAGCAGATTATGGAACGCGCTTTGGAAGAGGTGAAAGGAGGCAGTTCTCTTTCGGACTCGCTTGGCAGAGAGCCGGAGATTCCGGGAATTTTGATACAGATGATTAAGATAGGAGAAGAGACGGGGGAATTGGGAAACATTCTCAAGACTCTGTCTAATTTCTACCGGCGGGAGGTAATTAACGCCGTTGATACGGTCGTGGGTCTTATTGAGCCGATTATGATCGTCACGCTGGGCTTGGGCGTCGGAATTCTTCTCTCTTCCGTTCTTATTCCCATCTACAACATATCTTCGGCGATGTAGACGCGATAGTCAAAAGTCACAAAGTCCATAAAGTTATAAAGTAGGATCAGGAGATTTTATTCTTAATTTTATAGACTTGATAACTTTATGGACTTTCAACTGCTCTCTGTTATCCACAACCGATATTTCTTGACTTTCAGATTTTTGTTATACTTATTCGCGTAAGCTTGAAAAATACCCTTGGGTGAACATTTCATAATGTTATAGCCCAGCAACAGGGAAGAGGTCGATTTGTTCGCGCTCGCCTTAAATGGCCGCGGACGAACTCTTTGCAAGCGTTTAAAAAATATTAATAATTTATCAATTTCAAAAATGTTAAAAAATTCAAAAAAAGGTTTTACACTCATTGAACTCTTGGTGGTCATCGCCATCATCGGTATTCTTTCGTCGGTTGTCTTGGCAAGTCTAAACTCGGCGAGAAGCAAGGGAAATGACGCTAAGATAAAAGCGCAGATTTCAGGATTGCGCACGGCAGCGGAAGTATATTACGACACAAATAATGGATATGGGTCTGCAGTCGTTGGGACTGAAGTTATAGGCGCGTCTATTGGTACTGGATGTGCCAGCGGTATGTTTGGCACTTCAGGACTTACACCGTATACCTTGCTTACGAACTATCCTGCATACTCAAATGCTGGTAAGTGCACATCAGTAGGAGCTACTTCATATGTTGTTTCTGCCAGACTCAACGATGCCGGCACATTTTGGTGTGTTGATAGTTCCGGAACTTCCAAGCAGACATCCGCCCTTCAGGCTGATAGCGCCACAACTTGTCCTTAATAAGAGAGAGAGGTTAAACGCCTTTTGCAAAAAAACCAAGATTTATTCTTGGTTTTTTTGATGAGATGGTGGATAAAGTGGGGGGGAATCGGGGGGGGGGAATCGGGACAGGCACGATTAAATTACCAAAAGTGTGGTGTAATATTTTCAAAAAACCACACCTTTAAAACAAAAAACTCAAGCAGTGTCTTGAGTTTTTTGTTTTGGGAAAATGAAAATATGATATACTTTTTTGCATGCCTCGCATAGCTCGTGTTGATGTCGGAGACCAAATTTATCATGTAATTAATCGCGCCAATGGCCGCGCGCAGATTTTCAGTACTCCAAATGACTATCATCTATTTGAGGAATTGATGGAAGAAGCAAAAGCGCTCACAGATATGCGAATTTTTGCGTATGAAATTATGCCTAATCATTGGCACCTTATATTGTCGCCTAGAAAAGATGGAGACCTCGGTCTTTTTATGCACCAATTGACTAACACGCACACAAGGCGCGTACATGTATCAACCGGGACTGTCGGTACTGGACACTTGTATCAAGGCCGATACAAATCATTTCTTATTGATTCAGAAAATTATCTTTTAGCTGTTATAAAATATTCAGAACGCAACGCGGTGCGCGCAAAACTTGTTCAAAACTGTGAGGATTGGCGGTGGGGTAGCGCATATCGCCGTATTCACGGAACCGCAAAGGAGAAAAAACTTCTTGAGCCAACACCAGTCAAACTGCCAGAAAATTACATAGACTGGATCAACTCCTTAGACACTTCAGAAGAATTGGATAACATTCGTCAATCTGTAAATAAAAGCATTCCTTACGGGAGAGATGATTGGGTCGAGAGAATGGTCACCAAGCATAATCTTGAAACAACATTACGCAATGTCGGTCGTCCGAAAAAAAATTAAAAATTAGACCACAGAAAAATAGGAAATATCGTGGCTGTCCCTATTCTCAGTTTTTTTATTTTTTTGCGTTGATTTCATTTCTTTTTTGTCCGCGATTGTTGTATACTTTTTGTTGTATGAATCTTTCCAAAAACCTACAACCTACAACCCATAACCTAAAACCTAACCGAGGTTTTACCCTGATTGAACTCCTAGTGGTCGTGGCTATAATAGGCACTGTTTCCGGAATCATCATGACATCCGTGAACAATTCAAAGGCTAAGGGCAGAGATTCAAAGAGAATAGCCGACATAAGCGTCATCCAGCTCGCTCTTGAAAGGTATTATGACATAAATAAAAGTTATCCCGACAGTCTGTCCGATCTTGATGATTCTGTGCCGAAAAAAGATCCTCAAAATGCGGATTATTCATACGGTTGCGCGAGTTCTTGTCAATCTTACGCGCTTAACGCGACACTTGAGTTGAGCAATGGTATTTTGGATGATGACGCTATCTCCGGCAATGGTCTAATCTACGATGTCGCCCCTAAGTTTTAATTTGAGATAATTCCCGATCAAATCCCGGCTTCAAAAATTTTCAACGATCAATTTTTGATTTTCAGTATTTGAAAATTTTGTAATTGAAAATTAATTTTTTAAATCTTGCTCAGCGCGTAATTTCACGCTTAGGCGCTATGCTTCATGCCTAGAATTTATTTCGTGATATTATATTAACTATGGATTTTCTCATCTTGTTTATTGTATTTACTTTAGGCGCCATCATCGGCAGTTTTCTGAATGTCGTTATCTTGAGATACAACACGGGGGAGTCAATCGCGAGCGGCAAATCCGCCTGTTTTTCTTGCGCGAGGTCATTGTCTTGGCATGAAATGTTTCCAGTTTTGAGTTTTTTTGCTCTTCGCGGAAGATGCGGCGGCTGCAAAAGTAAAATATCATGGCAATATCCTATGGTGGAGTTTTTCACCGGTCTTTTGTTTTTAGGCGTTTGTTTAAAATTTAATCTGCTTGGAAGCGAAGTTTTCAAGCACCTGTCTTTCGCGTTTTTCGCTTCCCATTTTTATTATTTCGCTGTTTTCAGCATTCTCATCGTGATTACCGTCTATGATTTTAAACACAAGATAATACCGGATCTGTTCGTCTTTTCTTTTGCCTTTATTTCTTTAATTTGGCTTGTTGCCGGCAAAGCTACATCGGATGTAGCTTCGCCGGCGAATTGGGATTTGCTGGCGGGACCGATTCTGGCTTTGCCTTTTCTCTTAATGTGGCTCCTGTCCGGGGGGCGGTGGATGGGACTTGGGGATGCCAAGCTCGCTCTGGGAATGGGGTGGTTTCTGGGTTTAGTTTCGGGAGTATCGGCTGTGATTCTGGGGTTTTGGATTGGCGCGGCAATCAGTTTGATATTGCTCCTTTTGCAAAAGTTGAATTTAACTGGGAAAAATCTTACAATTAAAAGTGAAATACCATTCGCCCCGTTTCTCATCCTCGGACTGCTCGCGGTTTTTTTCTTCGGATTTGATGTAATCGGTCTTGCTAATCTGATCGCTCAATAAATAATTATGCGAATAAAAATTAACACAAACAACGGCACCACAGATAAGCTTATAGCTGTCAGCTGTCAGCTTTCAGCTTTAAGAAAATTAAAATCCCGATTTTTAAAGCTAAAAGCTAACAGCTATAAGCTGAAAGCTATCTTATCCGCTTTCCGAAACCTACCACCTACAACCTACCACCTACAACCTTCCCCTCACAACCTAAAACCTAATCGCGGTTTTACCCTCGTGGAGCTCCTCGTTACCTTAAGCTTATTCGTCGTTATTACCACCATCGTGCTTTTCAGCCAATCAAAGTTCAACGGAAGCATACTCCTTACCAATCTGGCCTATGATATCGCCATCACCATAAGGCAAGCTCAAACTTTCGGCGTAAATGTTCGGGAAGCTTCAGGCGGCAGTTTTAAGCACGCTTACGGCGTCCATTTTAACAAAGACAACACCACAGAATTTATTTTGTTCGCCGACATTGACGATAATTATAAATATGACGGAGGTTCAGATTGTGCTGAAAGTTCCGAATGCGTGAATAAATACAACATTAAAAGAGGCAACAAAATCAGCAAAATTTGCGTTACTTTCGGAGGCGCGGATTACTGTTCAGATTTATCGGCGCTTAGCAAACTTGATATAACATTTCTTCGTCCGGACCCCGATGCTATCATTAAGGGAGATAATTATTCCGATGCCGCCGAAGCGAAGATAACGATCTTGTCCGCCGACGGCAATACGAGAAACATTGTCGTCAATTCCACCGGCCAAATATCAATACAAAGGAATTAAATTAAATGAACATTAAACGCGACACAAAAAATCTCTCCCCTAAAAAGCTAAAAAGCTACAAGCTAACATCTGACAACTATAAACTGTCAGCTTTCCGAAATCTACCACCTACCACTTACCACCTACCACCTACCCGCGGCTTCACGCTCATTGAAATGCTCGTCTCAATCGCCGTCTTTATGGTGGTTATGACGGTCGCTTCCGGATCGCTCGCAAGCATCATTGACGGCAACGGCAAAGCGCAGTCACTGAAATCCGCGGTAAACAATCTGAATTTCGCCATGGAGAATATGGAGAAGAATATAAGAGTTGGGACAGATTATGTAGGGGGGGAGAGTTGCTCGCCGGCTGATACTTGCATAGGTTTCACTTCTTATAAAGACTCCGCCAGTGATGGAAATGATTTTATTGTATACAGGTTCAATGCTGAATCAATAGAAAGATGCGTCAAGCCTAATTCCTCTTATCTCATCTCTAGTTGTAATGCTACCGATTATATCAGACTAACTGCGCCGGAAGTCCATATTGATTATGCTAATTTTTTCCCCTCATCGCCATCGGGAACCGCAAAGCCGAGAGTTTTGATTGTGATAGGCGGTTCTGCCGGGACAAAAGAAAGAATAAAGACAAAATTCAATTTGCAGACAACCGTATCGCAAAGACAATTTTAATTGAGTAAAATATAACTTATATGAAATTTATTATTCACATGAAAAAGCTGTTAGCTGTTAGCTGTGAGCTGCCAGCTTTTAGAAAGCTAAAGGCTATTTTGGCTTATCTTAAAAACCTACAACCTACAACCTACAACCAACAATCTTCTTCTCACAACCTACCACCTACCACCTACCACCTACCACCTTCTTCCGGCTTCACCCTCATAGAAACCCTCGTCGCCATCTCTATCTTAATGATAGCCGTCGCGAGTCCGCTCACTATTGCCCAGAAAGGATTGGCTTCGGCTATTTACGCCAAAGACCAGATCATCGCTTCTTATCTCGCCCAAGACGCCATAGAATACATAATAAACGCAAGCGGTCAAAATGTGGCGAATGTAAGAGGTTGGCTTGATGGAATAAGCGGAGCTGGTAATTGCGGAACTGCTTGCGCTGTTAATACCAGACTAGACAGTGGAATTGCGTCTTGTTCTGGAACTTGTACCCCCCTTAATTACAATGAATCAACGTATATTTATAATCATGACGCGATAGGAGGCTCTAACAAAGCATCGCCGTTCACAAGAACTATTAAGGTTGAAGAAAGTTCAACCAATGAAGCTCTGATTACCGTCACTATATATTGGAAAGATAAAAATACGGACAGAACCCTTAATTTCTACACAAGAATATATAATTGGAAATCGTAATATTAATATTATGGATAAATCAAAAATAATAAAAATGCTGAAAAATTTTAAATCCAGAATATTTTTATTCTGTTCATCAGCTTTCCGAAACCTACAACCTACAACCTACAACCTACAACCTTCCCCTCGCAGCTTACAACCTAATCGCGGATTCGCTATGCTGTTTTCCGTCCTTATCTCCAGCTTGTTGGTCGTCATCGGACTCTCAATTTTCAATATCACTCTCAAGGAACTGACGATTTCAACATCAGGAAGAGAATCGCAAACGGCTTTCTACGCCGCGAACAGCGGAATGGAATGCGCCCTGTATTGGGATTTGAAAGAGAAGGCGTTTGCCACATCTACCACTGATTACACCTCTCAACAAGTGAATGCCGTTTGTAATGCCGAAAGAGTAAATACCAGTATCAGCAGAGGCGCCACAACGGTAACGACCGCATCGAATATTCCCGTAACGGATTCAAACGGGTCTTGTTTTGATATCATAATTTCAAAAACTCCGGCCAGTCAAATGACCACGACGATTGAATCTCGGGGCAAGAATATTTGCGGCTCAAGCGGCAGAAGAGTTGAAAGAGGATTGAAAGCCACCATAGTTACGAATATGTAGACAGGCAGAAGCTTTTAGCTGTCAGTTGTTAGCTTTCAGTCAGAAAATTGGAATCTTGCATCTCAAAGCTAACAAATATAAGCTGAAAGCTGTTCCAAAAACTAACAGTCATAAATGAAACCGACATCCGAAATAATAGAAAGACTAAACAAATTAAAAGAGACGATAGAACGCCATCGTTATCTTTACCATGTCTTGGACAAGCAGGAAATTTCCGATGCCGCGCTTGACTCGCTCAAGTATGAACTTGCAAAAATTGAAGAAGAATATCCGGAGCTTATCACACCCGATTCTCCTTCGCAGAGGGTCGCCGGCGAGCCGCTCAAGGAATTTGAAAAAGTCGCCCATAAAGTCCCGCAATGGTCTCTCGGAGACGCTTTCACCGAACAAGACATCACGGATTTTGACGAACGAATTAAAAAAACATTAAAAAAAGAACTTGGAAACTCGGTTTCCAAGTTAACTTGGAAACCGAGTTTCCAAGTGGAATATGTCTGCGAATTGAAAATTGACGGGTTGAAAGTCGTTTTTCATTATGAGAAGGGTTTGTTTGTCCAAGCCGTGACGAGGGGAGACGGAAAGGTCGGCGAAGATGTGACTAAGAATATTAAAACGATAGAATCGCTTCCGCTCAAACTCGCGGAGCCGTTAGACATAATTCTTGAAGGGGAAGTGTGGATGAGCAAGAAAAATTTTGCCGAGCTGAATAAAGAGCGGAAGAAAAAAGACGAACCGCTTTTCGCCAACCCGAGAAATGTCGCGGCCGGTTCCATCCGCCAGCTTGATCCAAAAATCGCCAAAGAAAGAAAACTGGACACTTTTATCTATGATATCGCTTATGCGGGCGGCAAAATGCCAGCGACTCAAATTGAGGAGTTGGAATTTATCCATCGCCTCGGATTTAAAGTGAATAAAAATTTCAAATTATGTCGGACGGTTGACGATATTATAAAATACTGGAAAGAATGGCAAAAGCGCGCCCCCAAAGAAGATTATCTGATTGATGGAGTCGTGATAAAAGTCAATGAACGCGCCAGTCAAGAAGCGCTGGGCCATACCGGAAAGTCGCCGAGATACGCGATCGCTTTCAAATTTCCGGCAGAGCAGGTTACAACCATTGTGGAAGATATTGTCTTGCAAGTTGGCAGAACCGGCGTCCTCACTCCAGTCGCGCATCTCCGTCCCGTATCGGTCGCCGGCTCGGTGGTCTCCAGGGCGACGCTTCACAACGAGGACGAGATCAAACGGCTTGATGTGAGAGTGGGCGACACGGTGGTGCTCCAAAAAGCCGGAGATGTGATTCCAGATATTGTCTCCGTGATTAAAGAGATGAGGACGGGAAAGGAAGCGCCTTTCTTTTTTCCGAAGAAAGTTGCCGCTTGCGGCGGTGATGGCAAGATTGAGAAGTCGCCCGGACAGGTCGCCTATCGTTGCGTCAACAAAAATTCTTTCGCCCAGCAGAGGAGAAAGTTTCATTACTTCGCTTCTAAAAAAGCTTTTGATATAGAGGGGCTGGGACCGAAGATTATAGACCAACTTATGGAGAGCGGTTTAATTTCTTCATACGAAGACATTTTCACTTTGAAGAAAGGAGACCTTTTGAACATCTCCCGATTTGCCGAAAAGTCGGCCGACAATTTGATTTCTTCAATAGAAAAATCAAAAATGGTCACATTGCCGCGCCTTATAATCGCCCTTTCAATCCCTCAAGTCGGAGAAGAAACAGCGAACGACATCGCCGAGCATTTCAAAGACATAAAGAAAATTCAAAACGCGTCGTTTGAAGAATTGGAGTGGATAAACGGAGTCGGTCCGATAGTGGCGAAATCGGTCCGCGATTGGTTTGACGATGCGGACAGCCGCCGCAATTTGGAGAATCTCCTCAAACATATAAAAATAAAAAAAGTTGATGTTCCGATTTCCGTTCGTCCTGATTTTTCAGGAAAAATTTTCGTTCTCACAGGCGCTTTAAAGTCGCTGACGCGAGAGGAGGCAAAAGAAAATATAAGAAAGATGGGTGGCAAAGTTTCTTCATCGGTTTCCTCAAACACCGACTATGTCGTGACAGGCGAGGATGCCGGATTAAAATTGGAAAAGGCGAAAGAGCTCGGAGTCAAGATTTTAACGGAAAATGAATTTCTTAACTTGCTTGGAAGTTGAACTTCCAAGTTTTTTCAAGTTTTGTTTGTAAGAAATGAATTATCCTTTTTTGATTTAAGGTTTTTTAATGCTATTATGAATTTATAATTTATGATTGAAATAAAAGACATAGAAAAATTGGCGGAACTATCAAGAATAAACATTTCTAGCGAGGAAACGCAGACATTTCGCAAGGACATTGAGTCTATCTTAAGTTATGTTGACCAGCTTAAAATGGTTGACGCGGCGACAGATAAGGCGGCGCCGCGCGAAGAAGGCGGAATTAAAAATGTTTTCAGGGAAGACGAAAATTATCACGACTCCGGACAATTTACGGAAGCTTTGCTCGAATTAGCGCCAGAAAAAGAAAATGGCTATGTAAAGGTCAAAAAAATCCTTTAAATTCCCGTCCTTGGACTTCGGTCCAACTTCCAAGTGAGAAAGTTAGAACTAAAAACCTGCAACCTAAAAACTATAACCTAAAAACATGATTGACCTAAAAAATCTCACCATTGGCAAGGCTCGCGACCATCTTACGAAAGGCGATTTCACGGCCGTTGAACTCGCTCAAAGTTATTTGGATAATATCAAAAATACCGAGCAAGACATAAAAGCTTATCTGGAGATTTTTCCCGATGTTGTGAGTCAAGCCGAAGAAGCCGACAAGAAGATTGCCAAAAAAGAAGCAGGATTGCTGACGGGAATTCCGCTTGCTATCAAAGATAATATTTTGATTAAGAGCAAAAAATGTTCCGCGGCGTCAAAGATGCTTGCCGATTATGTCGCTCCTTATGATTCAACCGCGGTTAAAAGATTGAAAGACGCGGGGGCGGTATTTTTGGGTAGAACCAATATGGACGAATTCGCCATGGGCAGTTCAACCGAAAATTCCGCTTTCGGTCCGACTAAAAATCCGCGCGATCTTTCGCGCGTGCCGGGCGGTTCATCCGGCGGGAGCGCGGCGACAGTCGCGTCTGACGAGGCGCTCGCGGCGCTGGGCTCCGACACGGGCGGGTCGGTGAGACAGCCGGCGAGCTTCTGCGGAGTCGTCGGGCTCAAGCCGACATACGGAACAGTGTCCCGCCACGGACTCATAGCGATGGGTTCGTCTCTGGACCAGATAGGTCCCATAACGAAAACCGTCTCTGACGCGGAAATTATTTTTAATGCCATAAGAGGAAAAGATATTATGGACAGCGCTACGGTTGAACCAGCCGGCGCGAACTTGTTTAATGAAAAAAAATTCTCCGCCGAAGGCGGATCCGCCTTCGGCGGAAAAATCGGAATTCCGTCAGGCTTTATGGAGATTGACGGAATTGACGCCGCGGTTCTTAAAAATTTCAACGAATCAATAGAAAAATTCAAATCAATCGGTTACGAAACTGAAATTGTGAACTTGCCGAATGTCAAATATTCGCTGGCCGTTTATTATATTATTATGCCGGCTGAAGTTTCCTCAAATCTGGCGCGTTTTGACGGGGTCAAATACGGTCTTCATATTTCCGGTAAAAATGGCATAGACGACTATTTTATGACCAGAGGCGGCGGCTTCGGGATGGAAGCGAGAAAGAGAATAATGCTGGGCGCTTACGTTCTTTCTTCCGGCTATTACGACGCTTACTACAACAAAGCCAACCAAGTCAGAAATCTTATCAAAAATGATTACAGGGAAGCTTTTAGAAATGTTGATTTTATAATTACGCCCACCGCCCCTTCGCCGGCTTGGAGGATAGGAGAAAAAACAAACAACCCTCTGGAAATGTATCTTGCCGATATATTCACGACGCCTGCCAATATAGCCGGCGTCCCCGCGATCTCCCTGCCGTCGGGATTCAAAGAAGCGGAAGACAAAAATCTTCCTTTGGGAATACAGCTTATGTCGGATTGCGGCAGGGAAGACATTTTGTTTAAAGCGGGAAAAGATTTCTTGGGAGAATAATTATTTATTTAATATGATTGAGCCATTACGTTCATACGACCCTGTTGATATATTGAATCTTATCTACGAATTTATTCTGGATTTGATGCGAGGACAAAGTTCGTCCTATTTGTCCAGTTATTTTTTAGACCTATATCAAAGATACGGACACATTTTAATTTTATCATCTTTGTTTTTGTCATTGGCGCTGATTGTTTTTATCGCCTATGTCATCTATCGCGTTCATGGAATTTATTCCAAACAGAGAAAATCATTGAAGCCCGTCAAGAGAGAAGAAGAGAAGAAAGAAGAAGCGGTGAAAAACGAAAAGTGGAAAATAATTACGGATCATATTGAATCTGAAAATGCGAATGATTGGAGACTGGCGATTCTTGAGGCCGACATAGTCTTGGGCGAGATGCTGGACAAGCTCGGGTATCGGGGCGAAGGGATAGGGGAGCAATTGAAGTCGGTTGACAAAAGCGACTTCACCGCGATAGACGACGCGTGGGAAGCGCACAAAATCAGAAATTCAATCGCCCACGAAGGCGCGAGCTTTCTCATTACGGAGAGGGAAGCGAAGCGGGTGATAGGATTGTATAAAAAAGTTTTTGAGGAACACGAATATATATAAATTTTCAATTACCAATTTTCAATTTTCAATCAATTACCAATGAAAGAATTTTCAAACAAATTTGATTTAGAAGAAAGGACGGCGAAATTTTCCGAAAGCACTATAGGTTTTCTTAAAGTGATTAAAAAGGATATGGTTAATGAACCAATAATTAAACAATTAATAAGATCAGCGACTAGCATTGGCGCTAATTATTGCGAAGCGAATAATGCGAGCTCTAAAAACGATTTTCGCAACAAAATTTATATCTGTAAAAAAGAATCCAATGAAACAAAGTATTGGATAAGAATGATAACAAATACCAACCCGGAACTGAAAGAAGACGCAAGAAAACTATGGAAGGAAGCGCAAGAATTAAATTTAATATTTCAAAAAATAGTTAATTCTTTAAATAAAGAAAAATTGAAAATTTAGAAATTGGAAATTTATTGAAAATTGAAAATTGGTAATTGAAAATTATATTAAGGAATTAGATCAATTAGGAATTAGAAATTTCCAATAAGCCACTAATCTTTCAAGTGCGTGACGATCAATTTTTTGGCTTGCGCTTTTGAAATAATCGTGTTCTGTTGTTTTTGCCCGAAACTTTCCATCAGCTTTTTCAGGTCGTCAATTTTGTAGACGCGGTAGTTATTTATAGGATGTCTTATGGCGGGGAACTTGCCGTTTTTGTCCCAGTTGCGAAGAGTAAGAGTTGAGACGCCTAATATTTCTGCCGCTTGCTTGATATTGAGATAGTCATTGCTCATATTATTTTTTCATTTATAAAGTTTGATAAACTGATATAAAATCGTAAGTATATTATATAAAGTATATAAATGTTTATCAAGGTATAGTAATACAGGTTGTAGGTGGTAGGTATTAGGTTGTAGGAAGGAGAAAACAAGTTTGCGGCATCTCTCCGTTATCCTGTCATGAGCGAGAATCGGATAGTATTATTTATTGATACTGGATTCCTACATTCGCGGGAATGATAAAACCTACCGCCTACCACCTAGCTCGTCGACTTATCCACACTTTTTTTCTTCTCTCGTTATTGCTTTAGTTTTATAATATTATCAATGAGCGGCGATCTTTATTTTGACGGCGAAAAATATATCTCGGTAAAACGAGCTGCCCAAATCAGCGGTTATGCCGACGACTATATTGGCCAGCTGTGTCGTTCTAAAAAATTGGAAAGCAGGATGGTCGGAAGGTCATGGTTCATTTCTGAAATATCGCTTTTTGAATATTTTAACAAACAGGAACATGAAATCCGCGCAATCTCTTCCAGCCGAGATGATAATAATAAGGTTATTGGCGGAGGTGGCGAGTTCGTCTATATGGAAGACAAAAGACCTCTTTTCCCCGATGTTTCCGAGAAGGTCGCGACTCCAATCATTGACGCGAAAAACGGAGTCGGCAAAACAAAAAAAGACATACTCCGGTCGGTTGATAAATTGCCGCTTCATAAAAAAAATGCCACGCATAATTTTCGCCCGATTCTCCGGGCGGGAGCAGTAATAGCAGTCTTGGTATTGATCGCCGTCGCGCTCCAAAATTTTTCTTTCACGGAAGAGTCTTACAAAAATATTTCATCGTTGCCGGCTAATTTTTTGAAAGAGATAGTCTCTAAAGGAGGATCGGGGAAATCGGTTGACTTTAAAGGAAGAGACGAAAACAAATTCCTCGCTTTAATTGAAAAAACGCCTTTATACTTTGAAGCAGGATTGCGTTCTTCAGTGGACAGAGTCGCAAGCGCGTATCATTCGTTCGCGAGCGGAGTTGACATTACTGATAACAATTTTAATTTTGCGGCCTTTCAAAAAAATGCGAGTTCCTTTTTAAATAAAGCTAAACTCGCTTTAGGCGGAAATTCCGGTCTCAAATATTTCAGCGCCGCTACGGAAACTTCTTTCAAAGAAAAATCCCTTTCTTCATTCAACGATTTTTCTTTGAAAATTTACAACGGGACCAATAATTTATTTTCGGGAGTAAAAAATTATTTCGGCGGATTTTTCGACGGGCGGAGCGAATTGACCAATAATGAGATTATTCCAATCAAAAAAACTTCTTCCGCCCGAAGTTCATCATCCTCTTCCGTCGCTAAAGTCGCTTTGGCGACACCTTCTCCGAATTCATCCGAATCATCAACCTACAACCTACAACCTACAACCTACAACCTAAAGCCGGACATCACGAGGAGAGAAGTTCTGGATTTGATAAAACAATACGACGACAACAGCAAAGCTTTGATCTACGCCGCGAACTCCGCGAACGGAGAAAACTCTTTGACAATCAGCCAATCAATCTCCGGTCTGGAAAAAAGAATTTCCAATCTTCAATATATAAATTCGCGCCAACTGGACAAACCGGCCTCCATTGTCTCTCGCACTGATTCTGACATTTCAACTCTCACCAATGTGACAATGACCGGTTCCGCCATAACCGCTTCTTCTTTCTCCGGAACGACGGGGACATTCACCGGACTCCTTACGGGGACTGCTGGAACATTTTCCGGCAATGTCACTGTCGGCTCGCAGTTGACCGTCTCGGGAACGGCCACCTCCACCATAGCGGGAGATGCCAACTTTGACTCCGGCACTCTATATATTGACTCAATCAACAACAGAGTCGGCATCGGCACCACCAGCCCTTACACCAAACTTTCCGTGGTCGGTCCCGTCGTCGCCGAATACTTCCACGCCACGAGCACCGCCGCCACTTCCACTTTCAGCGGGCAAACGGTGGCCGGTTTCGCTCCGACTTTGGCGCACAGCTTCGGCTCCTGGAGCGTAGGCGCGGCGGGAGCCAATCCTTTGGGAGCCAGTTTTATAATCAACCCATCGTCGGCCGCTTCCGATTCCAACCTATTGTCGCTCTCCGTCAATGGTTCCGCCAAATTTCTGGTTGACGCTGAAGGCGATGTCTTCGCCAACGCCGTTACGGTCGTCGGCGGCACGACTCTTTCCACCACCACCGCTTCCACCTTCACGGTGGAAAATAATACCAATCTTGGCGACGCCACCACCACCGATATAACTTACTTTAATTCCCGCATCGCCGACAGTCTTATTCCCACCGCCGACAATCTTTTGGACTTGGGCGATGCCACTAATTGGCTAAGATGGCGAACCGGTTACTTCGGAACTTCCGTCGGCATCGGCGGAACCGCTACTTCCACCGGAACTCAATTAACGACCTCTGGCGCCTATCTCCTAGATTCCAATAGCACTCTTTCCATCAATACCACCAACAACAAAGCGGTTTCTTTTGGAACCGGCAATGTTTCTCTGCCTTACGCTTCAAGCACGGCCTTGACCGTTTCCGGCACCGCTTATCTTGGCTCGCTTAACGGACCGCTTCAAGCCAACAACGGCCTGGTGTCCGCCACCACTTCCGTCGGCTCTATTTACGGCGGCACCGGCCTTGACTCCTCCTCCTTGACCGGCATAGCCCAGATTGTCTCCGGCACATGGTCGGCTTCTTCCACTTTATCTACGGCTTTTGGCGGAACAGGCTGGAACAGCATTCAAGCCAATTCCATTCTTTTCGGCAACGGCTCCAGCCGACTGGCCACCACCTCCGCCGGAACGGACGGTTACACCTTAGCTTTGGTGAGCGGTATCCCGACTTGGGTGGCCACCTCCACTCTCTCCACTATTACCGGAACTTTGACTGTGGCCAAAGGTGGCACCGGTCAAACTTCTTTCGGCCAAGGCTGGCTCAACTCGGACGGGACGACTTTGTCCGCTTCCACTTCTCCCACCGTCAATTACATCACCGCCACTTCCACCGCCGCCACTTCCACTTTCCCATATTTGTCTGTCACCACTAATTCCAATTTGGGAACAGTCGTCGGCGGAACTTGGCAAGGCACGGCCGTCGGCGCCCAATACGGCGGCACGGGTCAAAACTTCTCCGCTTCTTCCGGTCTCGTCAATTTCTATTCCGGCGCCGCCTCAACTATCGCCACTTCGTCGCTGGGACTGCTCACAACCAATGTGGCCGA
Source organism: Patescibacteria group bacterium (assembly GCA_038078215.1). Classification (GTDB taxonomy): domain Bacteria; phylum Patescibacteriota; class Minisyncoccia; order Phycocordibacterales; family GWA1-40-21; genus GWA1-40-21. The sequence continues at coordinate 25,827 of JBBUED010000020.1, forward strand.
AGGAACGAATCTTTACTGGACCAATGACAGATTTGACACAAGACTTTCCGCCACCACCACTCTGCCGAACTTGACCACGCTCCTTGGTCTCACCAACGCCACGACCACCGGCATTACTTCCACCAATTCTTGGCTTGGAACGATTCGTTCCGGAACTTGGAACGGAACCGCTATTTCCAATCAATACGGCGGCACCGGCCTTGACTCCTCCGCCTTGACCGGCATCGCCCAGATAGTGTCCGGAACTTGGTCCGCTTCTTCCACCTTGTCCGTGGCTTACGGAGGCACGGGGTGGAATAGCATCGCCGCCGGCTATATTCCTTTTGGCAACGGCGCTGCCGCTTTGGCGACCAGCTCCTCGTTCTACTGGGACAACGGCAATTCCAGATTAGGCATTGGGACGACAACACCGAACAACAAACTCACCATTTACGACACCTCTAAAGCCGCTTTGGAATTTTCGGGAGCCGGCGATTCAACTTACAAATGGACGATGGGGCTGGATATGACGGATGCCGGCAAATTCAAAATCGCCAGCTCCACCGCGCTCGGAACGCTGGATAAATTCACCATAGACGGCAGTGGCTATGTCGGCATCGGCACCAGCACGCCGGCCAGAAGATTGGATGTCGTGGACGTCTCCAATCCGCAATTGAGATTGTCGCAGGGAACGACAGTTTACACCGACTTCAGCGTCGCGCCGTCCACAGGCGATTTGACTTTGAGTCTCTATCCCGGCGCCACGGCTGACGACATTTTATTAACCACCGCCAACAATACCGGCGCCAACTTGTGGGTTTGCGAAAACTCAACTTGCCCATCCGGCATAACTTTTTCCGGCGGAGGAAACTTGTTCGTGGAAGGAGGGATAAAATACGCCACGAGCTCAACTCCCAAAACAAGAAGAAGTATAATTCTTACAGCCGCTGGAGCCATAGTTCCGACCGCTAGCGGCGCGGCCAAAACGCAGGTGGACGGCACGAATCATAGTTATTATGTGTTGGATTACGATGCCTCTTCGGATGAAGCCGCTTTCTGGCAATGGACAATGCCGGATTCTTATGACGATGGCGCCGTAGACATCACTTATTACTGGGAAGCAGGCGCCACTTCGGGGGATTCAATCTTTTGTTTCCAGGCCAAAGGTCTAAGCGCCAATAATTCCGAAGACATTGATTCGGCTTTGTCGTCGGCGATTTGCGAAACGGATACGGCGCAAGCCAACGCCAATGACCTCGCCTCTATCACTGAAACAAACGCCACTTCTAATTTTGCGGCAGGAGAGTACGCCACCTTTAAAGTTTTCCGAGACGCCGACGCTGGCGGCGACACCATGACGGGCGACGCCAGATTGGTAAAGGTAAAAATAGAATACGGAGTCGCCGCGGAGTCGGATTGAGAGTAAAAAGTTTATAAAGTTTATAAAGTTAATCAAGTAGAAAGTAAAAAGTTAATCAACTAGACAATATTATAACTTTAAAAACATTATGAACTTGGTAAACTTAATTATATGAGTATAGAAAAATTTGAAGATATAATAGCTTGGCAAAAGTCTAAAGAAATGACGATAAAAGTTTATAAATTGTTCAATAATTGCAGAGATTATGGGTTCAGGGATCAAATTCAAAGAGCCTCTGTTTCAATCATGAATAATATTGCCGAAGGATTTGAGAGAAAAAGCAATAAAGAATTTAAACAATTTCTCTATATTGCCAAAGGTTCTTGCGGTGAAGTAAGGTCAATGCTTCATTTAGTCCAGGAATTAAAATATATTTCTAAGACAGAACACGATTTTGTTTATAGTTCATCATTAGAGATATCTAGAATGCTTTCGGGTTTTATCAAAACTTTATAACTTTATAACTTTAAAAACTTTATGAACTTTACAAACTTTATTCGCTTCATCAAATACAACAACGGCTTCGTCATAATTTTAGGCCTTGTTTTTGCCGTTTCTGGCGGGGTTTTTGCCAACGAGACATCCAGAGATGCCATTATCGGAAAAACGATAGTAACAAGAATGGGCGTGGATAACAGTCAGATTGTCGGCGCCGATTTGGGCAGTTTCAATATGGATTTCAAAATAATAAAGGTGACGGAAGACGACCGAGGATATAATATCGGCTACTCCTACAATACTATTTACATAAAGGATAATGTTTGGCAGCCGCTTATCAAAGAAGGGGAGATGTATGTTTCCAAAGCCGGTTTGGGCGACAAGGATTTAGGCTTATATATCGCCGACGAGCTGGGACAAAAGGCCGACCGCGAGGTTGCTTATCTCAAAGAAGTCCAGTCAATAGAAAAATCAAAAGGAGTTTTGAAGCAAGCGGAATCAGTGGAATACACCGGCTTGAAAGGCTTGGTGTTTAATAGCGAAACGAAAGAATTGGCCGGATACAAGCCGGTGAAGGAACAAGAAAATCAGAAAGCGGAAGTTGCGGGAGTGTTTAATCCATCAACCAAAACAGAAGAGGAAAATAAAGGAGAAACAGGCGACAATGAAAACAAAACCGAAACCGGTCCGCAAGTCACGGTGGTAAAAGAAGTCGTCAGCAGGGAAACAATTATGAAAATGGTCAAGGACGCTCTGGCGAAAGAGAAAGGGGGCATTACGCTGTCAACGGCTTCTACGACCGACGATATTATTTCGTCCGCGTCTTCAACCGCTGTTTCTTCATCATCATCTTCATCATCGTCCGCCGTTTCCGGTGGCGGAGGCGGTGGCGGAGGGGGGGTGGCGCAAAGCTCGTCAAGTTCATCAAGTCTGCCAACATCTTCATATTCCGACAGTTCCAGTTCAATTTCTTCAGCGTCTTCTTCGGAAACCGCTTCTTCAGTTTCCAGTTCGTCTGAAAGCTCAAGCTCAACTTCAAGTTCGGTTTCTTCATCCTCATCTTCGGAAAGCTCAAGCCAGTCAACCTCTTCAAGCTCCGAATCAAGCTCCGTGACGGCATCTTCGTCCAGCGAAGCGTCATCATCCTCGTCATCCTCATCATCGGAAGCCAGCTCGTCTTCAGTTTCCTCGGCTTCTTCGTCGGAAACCGCTTCTTCAGTTTCCAGTTCGTCTGAAAGCTCAAGCTCCAGTTCAGAATCGGCTTCATCGTCGGTCAGTTCATCCGAATCCTCATCATCTGTGGGTGTTTAATAAGGAAGTTAAGGAAGTCAGACTTTCTTAACTTACTTAATTGTTTGTTTATGAAAAAAGATTTTAAAAAATGGAATAACGCAAAAACAGAAATAGACAACTCGCCCAGGCGATTGTTTTTTCATGAACGCAAAGTGTGGTGGTGTTCCATTGGTGTTAATGTCGGGTTTGAACAGGATGGCAAGGGAGAATATTTTGCAAGGCCGGTTATTATCTTTAAAAAATTTAACAATGAAGTTTTTTGGGGAATTCCATTAAGCACTAAAATTAAAAAAGGAAAGTTTTATGTTCCTGTTGAGCTGGGAGATGGTGTGCCAAGGGTGGCGATCATCTCTCAATTAAGACTTATTGATGGAAAAAGGCTGTATCAGAAGTTGGGAGTGATTAGGATGGAAAATCATAAGAACTTGGCAGAAGCAGTAATTTATTTATGTAAAACACCCTAAAAATGTCAGATCCCGCCGAAGCGGGACCGAGGCCGAAGCCGTTTATGTGTATAATATAGCAAGACCGAAAATAATGTCAAATCAAATTCAAAACTTAAAATCGCCAATAATAAAAAAGAAGATTAAAAACTTTGCCATTTTATTTTTCTCTTTGTTTTTAATTCTTGTGGTTTTCTCTCAAGTTGCGGCCAAAGCTACATCGCATGTAGCTTTTGGCTCGGGCAAGCTACAACCTAGTGATTGGCTGTATTATAAATCCAACAACGATTTGACGGCGTATTTGGGCAAAAAAAGCTCAACACTGCCGACCGTTAGGTATCAGAAAGGCGGGGATTATCTGGAATTCTCAATGAATCAAGCGGTCATCAACGACCAAACAACAGACATCTCTACCACCACGGCCGTTTCTTTGGAAACAAACACCAAGCAACCCAACACGCCAACATTGTTTTACAGAAACATTCTCAATGACATAGACGCGAACTATCAAATAACGAAAATACCATTCAAAATTAAAGAAGAAATAATTTTGAAATCTCAAATCTCAAATCTAAAATCTAAAAACTTAACCTTCCTTTTCTCCGCCGAAACTTCAGCCACACCCACCAAACAACAAGACGGCTCAATTATTTTCACCGACAATCAAAACAACTATCTCTTTCAGATAGACAAGCCGTTTATGATAGACAACAATGGAAATCGTTCCGAAGACGTAACGATTT
>JBBUED010000021.1:0-9218 GCA_038078215.1 Patescibacteria group bacterium
AAGCTTAGGACGCCTCCGTTCTATCCATTGAACTATGAGGGCTAAAATTTGCGAACTATCTCGTCTCTTATTGCTAACATATATTTTAGCAGATTTCCAGCTTTCTCCACCCCCACTTTACACATCCCATTGTGTAATTTTCCTTTCAACAGAAAAATTTTTAAACTATCCAATGCAATTAATGGTGGGCCTAAAAAGAGAAATTATTTAATCCCCAACAGCCCTGAAATTTTGGCTTTGTCAAAGCCGACAATTATCTCATCTTCAATTAATATCACGGGGACGCCCATCTGACCGCTTTTTTCCACCATCTCTTTTCTTTTTTCCAAATCAGCGGCGACATTGAAATCTTCATAACTCACATTGTTTTTCTTAAAAAAATCTTTGGCCATATGGCAGTAAGAACAAGTCGGCGTGCTATAAATTTGTACTTTTTTCATATTATTGAAATAAAAAATTAATTGAAATAATGTAATAATATAACATTTTTTCAAACACAAACCAAATCTCGCCCTTATGCGCGCAAAGTCTCACTTTGGGGGACGAAGTGTGCGGGTAGGGAGAAGCGGTCACAACTCTCGTCAGACTCGGTCGCGACCCCGCCTCATTGTTCCTCGTGGACTCAGAACATATTCCGGCCTTCGATTCTCCACACAAGCAAAGCAGTTTGCTTGTTCTACCCGCCCAATTCGAATACTCATTGTGCGGGTAGGGAGAATCGAACTCCCGTCTGTTGCTTGGGAAGCAACTATTCTACCACTAAACCATACCCGCAAACTCAATTTCTATTCATCTGAAAAGATCGATGAATCTTGACCAGATTCCCTTTTTTTCATTATTGCCGACCGGATTGCTTTTGCCTGATTTATCGTCGTCAACAATAACAATAACCTGCTCGCCGGCTTTTCCGACCATAAACTTTTTGCGTATTTCCTTTTCAGTCCCCTTATCTGTTTTAAGTCGGTCAATTTCAGAATCAAGCATTTTTTCTCTTTTTTTGAGCTCGGCTACCTCTTCTTTGGCTTTGGTCAGATTTTCTCCGCTTGCTTTCTGCTTATAATATACGCTGAAGGTCGCTCTGGCAACAAAAATCAAAACGATAAAAAGAGCGAGCAATGTAATTTTAGAATACAAAATATTTCTAAGTTTCTTTTTTTCTTGAAATTCAAGCATAACGATGATGTTGAAATAATAATTCTTGAATCGGTCTTTACTTTATGAACTTGATAACTTTAAAAACTAATGATGCTTGTTTTATTCTATCAATATTATATATTTAATGACAATTAAGCGACAAAAAATATAGTTATGCTTTTCCACAAACGGAACAAAAAAATCATTAACGGAATTTGGCTAGCCGTGAGCGCTCTCATTATTTTGAGTATGGTTATTTTCTCTGCAGCGTCTCTTTTTTAAAATCTATATTTCACGCGGATCAATTTTAAATGGTACACAAAATCCGCGATCACTGAAATTGTATACCATTTTATAATTTTTAGCTTTTGACTTTTGATTTAAATTGTCGAGCGTTCTATTCCGACCGCATCATTTTTAGAAAAACTTCTTGAGGGATATTCACTTTTCCGAGTTCCTTCATCTTTTTCTTGCCTTTTTTCTGCTTCTCTCGGAGTTTCATTTTTCTGGTGATGTCCCCTCCGTACATATGGGCTGTCACGTTCTTTTTCATTGCTGTAATTGTGCGTGAGGAAATAATTCTCCCGAGAGCGACGGCTTGGATTTTAGTCGTAAACATCTGCCTAGGTAAAATATTATAGAGCTTTTCGACAGAAGATTCCGCTTCCTCCTCCACCCTCTTGCGCGAGACCACTTTAGAAAAAGCTTGCACAGGCTCATCGGCGACCAAAATGTCCAGTCGTACGACATCTGCTTCTTTCAGCTCGCCTATTTCATAAGAAATTGAGGCGTAGCCGGAAGAAATGCTTTTCAGCTCGTCAAAAAAATTTCTCATGAGCTCCCGAAGAGGCATATTAACGCTGACTGACGCTCTGCTGTCTCCGAATGTTTCCGATTCGCCCACAATCGCCTCGTGGTCAAAAAGTTTCTGCATAATAGACCCCAAATACCGCGATGGAGTTATTATTTTCACTTTTACCCACGGTTCATAAACTTTTTCCACAGTGTTGTCGTCGGGAAAAAGCGATGGCGAATATATGATTTCCCTTTTTCCGTTTCGGTGCAGAATTTCATAAGTAATGCTTGGAATTGTCACGATAAGATTCAAATTAAACTCGCGGCGCAATCTTTCCGTGATTATTTCCAAGTGAAGCATGCCGAGAAATCCGCATCTAAAACCGCGACCAAGCGAACCTGACGATTCTTCTTCAAAAGTGAAAGACGAGTCGGATAATTTAAGCCTGCCGAGAGCTTGCCTAAAGCTCGTAAAATCATCTTGACTTTCAGGATAGATGGACGCCCAAACGACAGGAGCAGGACTCATATAACCGGAAAGTGGCTCAAGATTATCCTTGCCGAAAGACACTGTATCTCCCACGCTCGCCACGCCGGGCTCTTTTATGCCCGTCACGATATACCCTATCTCTCCGGATGAAAGAAGTTCCGTCGGGACTTCGCTAGGCGAGAAAATTCCGACCTCAAGCGCGGTGAAAGTTTTATCGGCGACTTTAAACAGGAGAGGCATGTTCTTCTTAACTTCTCCGTTTACAACTCTTATGTAGACAATCACTCCGCGATGATTTGAATATTGGAAATCAAAAACAAGCGAGCGAAAGACATTATTTCCGGCTAATTCAGAGACGGGATGCGGTACTCTTCTGACAATTTCCTCAAGAAGGTTTTCCACCCCTTCGCCTGTCTTTCCGGACACGCCGAGAATTTCATCGGGGAGAAGTCCGAGCAGAGCCGCGATTTCATTCTTAACCTCGGGAATTCTGGCTAAAGGAGAATCAATTTTGCTTATAACCGGAATAATCGTCAGTCCTAATTCTTTCGCCATATTGAGAGTGGTCAGAGTCTGGGCCTGAACGCCTTGCGTCGCGTCAACCAGCAAAACACATCCTTCCACCGCCTTAAGAGCGCGCGATACTTCATACGAAAAATCAATATGCCCGGGAGTGTCAATAAGATTTAGGTGGTAGGTTGTAGGTGGTAGGTTGTAGGTTGAATGCTTAAGATTATAAACCATTCGGACAGGCTGCATTTTGATTGTGATGCCACGCTCTCTCTCTAGTTCCATACTATCCAAGACCTGCTCCTGCATTTTTCTTTTCTCAATAGTATGAGTGATTTCCAGCATCCTGTCAGCCAAAGTTGATTTCCCGTGGTCTATGTGAGCAATAATGGAAAAGTTCCTGATATTTTCTATCTTCATAGGCTTAGCTTAGCAAAAAATTAGCAAAATACAAAAAATCTCTACTGGTTTGACAGAATGGATTTTTCGTGTATACTATTTACAGTTCTTTTTCAATTTTAGTAACCTAATTCAGAAAGGAAGGTGCTTTGTGATAACTCCAAAAAATGGTCTGCCCGATTGGGCTGTTGCCGTAATTGTATTAGAACCTTTAGGGAAAACAATACTAGTCAGGGATCCGTTCAAGCCCGACCCTGTAATGTGGAAATTTGCTGGTGGGAAAAGAAAGCAAGGAGAGACAGTGCTACAGACTGCGACCCGCGAGTTGCAAGAAGAAACGGGGATTGAGGTCGCGGAAACGGATCTTAATCTTATCAAAGAAATTGATAAATCGTGGCATAAAAATCCACACACAGTGTTTGTGTTTAAAGCGAGTGTGAGTAATTTCAACAGGCTTCTCAAATTTGGAAATGAGAAGAAGTTCAATGTGTTGGAAGTAGGAGTATTTGAGAGAAGTAAAATCTCAGAGATGAAGGATTTCTTCCCTTCACATCGAAAATACGCAGAGGAAATGTCTGTTGAAATAACCTAATCTTATATTCTATTTCTTTTATTGTTTTTAGACTTTTTTGAAAGGAGTGGTATATGTCAGCAATAACTCAAAGAAAATGTTTGGAAGGTATGAAAAACGCCTCGGCTGCATATGTGGTCGGTCATGCCAGATGGAGACAGTCCCGAGGCAAAAAACCATCCTTATCATTTGAAGGGGAATTCAATCCCAAAATAGCGCTTGAAATGGCTATTGCGGAGTTTGAGAAGTTTGTGGATGACTCAAACTTCTGGCTGAAAAACCTTAGGGGAGATAATCTCACATCAGCCAGCCTAGAATTATTTAAAAAGTTTGCTTTGAAATCGGGCCGACCTCTCAGCTATTTTCAAACGAGTGAGGAGGAGCTGGAGAAAATCTCCAAGAAATTCAAAAATTAATCTCTGTTGTTTGTGAAAAATGGGCCAAGCTTAACGCTTGACCCATTATTTTTAAATAACCTAAGATGCGAATATTTTTTCTTGATTATTTTTTCACAACTCCGATACATCCGGAGCAATTGGCTTGGCCTTCCAGATTTTCTTGTGCAGAGTTTTCCATATTTCATCCACCTCTTTATTCTTCAAAAGTTTCAATGTCAAAATGAGCGACAATATGCCGATTAATCCCGAAAGCAAACCTTGAGAAAATATACCGATGAATGTGTTTAGATTGAAGATATTGTCAAATATATTAAGACTTAAATACGCAACGAAGCCCATAATCACCGAAGCGCTAAAGTTTTGAAATAATGTTTTCGTGACAGCTTTGATAAAATCTGGAAAATCTTTATTGAAATAAGTTCCAAGGAGAATGCAATTTGCGATAGTCGCCAGTGAGTACCCGAGCGGAAGCATCAGGACTGCCGTTCCTGAAATATTGTCCACCCTAAGCAAAGATTCAATAAAATATCTAAATATTGGAATACCGTTGAATGCTTTAAGAAGGATGAAAGAGAAGAAAATTATCATAGCGCCGGAAAATAATCCCACAAAAAGCGGTTTTCTCGTATTACCCATCGCGTAATAACCCCTTACAAACAAAAGAACCATACACTGAGCGACTATTGATATGGTAAATAATGCGAGCGCCGCGGCCGTGAGCCTCGTGTCTTCCCAGCTGAATTTTCCCGCTCCCAAAATGGTCCTCACTATTTGAGCGCGAAGAACTATAAACAAAACGGATACGGGAATAGACCAAAAAATAATATGTCTTGAAGAAGAAACTATCTGACTAAAAAAATTATCTCTCTGACCTGATGAAAAAAGACGCGACAATGTTGGGAAAGCCGCGATGGAGTAGCTGACTCCTATTATTGAAAGAGGGACTGATTGCAAATTCAAAGATAAATTGAACACGGAAATAGATCCTTCAGCTATTTTAGACGCGAAAGAAATTAAAAAGATGAGTCCTATTTGATTCATGCCGAGAGTTATTGTTCTTGGTATTGACAAAAAAACGACTTTTCTTATCGCGGGAAAATCAATAAAAAATGAAAATTTCGGCAAAAGACCCTGCCTCAATACAAAAGGTATTTGAATGGAAAAATGAAAAATGGCCCCGATAATTACACCCAATACTAGTCCGGACAAGCCGAATATCGGATATAAGAACAGAATTCCGATTATGATTCCAATATTATATAAGAGAGGGCTTAAAGCGTATATTAAAAATCGGCGATAAACTTGCGTTATACTCGCGAAGAAATTTGATAATCCCAATAATATCGGGGACAAAAGCAGAATTCGAGAAATAATAATAAGTTCGGAAGTCCTGCCCGCTTCATCTAAGCCGGGAAAAATAAACGGGACCAGATACGGTATTAAAAAATAGGTCAGAAGACTTGTTCCAAATATCAAGATGAAAAAGAAAGAAAATATGTTATTTATAAATTTTTTGCCCTCGTCAAACCCCAGATCCAATTTTTCAATTAGGAACGGGACAAGAACAGAAATAGAGACGATTGAAGCCGCGGTAACGAATATAAAATCCGGTATCCGAAAAGCGGCATAATAAATATCCAGAGTGCTGCTTGCCCCGAAAGAATAAGCCAGCAATCTGTCCCTAATCAATCCCAAAAGCTGAGACATAAGCGCGAAGAACGCCAAAAGATAAGCGGCCTCATGGAGTCCGCTTATCTCTTTGTTAAAGATTTTTAATACTCTTTTTACCATTTTCTTTCTTTGAAAAACTGTTATTTCTTTTTTATTATTCTCGGTGCGTCTTCCTTGATCGGCAATGTCTTTCTTTTCTCCGGTTTGCCGTCAATGGGAGGAGTGGCGTTCGTGAATGGAGCTCTTCCCTCTCTTAGATTTTTCAAAATAAGTTCAACCTCCTTGTTGTTTTGATTCAGCGACTGGACCAATTCAAATTGATTGATTGCCTCGGCGGTCCTGCCTAAATTATAGTAGCTTAAACCAAGGAAATATCTAGCGTTTGAGTATGAAGCGTTCAGAGCCACTGCTTTCTCAAAAGCCTCCGCCGCGCCTTTGTAATTTTTTTCCTTGTCGCTGTATTTTAGAACGCCCAATTGGAAAAACACGGCGGGATTATCAAATGCTAAAGTTGAGCCGGCTTCAATCAGCTTAATGGCGTCTTTTATATTGCCCTCCGAGATCTCAATTTGAGCCAGAAGAAACACCGCGTCCGTATAATTATTTTTTAATTGAAGAGATTTTGTCACGTATTCCCTCGCCTTGGAGTTATTCTTGTTAAAAGCCTCTAGCCTGGCAAGCGTAAGGTTGATAGCGGGACTTTTTGGGTTCAATTTCAAAGCGTTGCTGTAATTGTCATAAGCCATTTTGTATGCTCCTTCTACTGGAATAACCGATTCATATACTCGTCCGGCCGCGAGATGATTTTGATAATTCGCATTATCATAATCTATGGCGGCCTTAGAACTGTTAATGGCATTTTGGAATATTGATTGAAACTGGCTGTTTAAAGTTTCGTTTGGGATATTTTTCTGTGAGGATAACAAACTTAATCTGGCAAGATAAATATCGGACAATAGCCTGTAATAAGAATCATTTTTTGAGAAAGAAACGGCCTTTGCCGCGAATCTTTCGGCTTCATCAAGATTGCCGACGACATTCAGCGAGTTCAGCGACTTTTGGAAATAAACATGGGAAAAAAATTTCTGAAAATAGACATAACTTCCGGTGATTGAAAATATGACGACAATAGCCAAAAGAGCGACGCAGACAAAGTTTCGGCGCGGATTGCCTGAATAAACCAAGTTTCTTGCCGGCATCAAATCCCCATCAATAAGAGAGCCTATGAAAAGTCCCGTGAAAAAGAAAGCCATGAAAAATAAGGCGGCGGTCGGCACATAAAACACGTTGATTGTCCAAAGATAAAGACTTGCCAAGAATGAAGAGATGATTAAATAACGGGAAAAAGGATTTTTGACTTTAATGAAAATATGCTTAAAACCGATGAAGAGAAACGACCCCAAGAAAATAATCCACGACAACATCCCCAATATTCCGGTCGTGGCCATAAAAGTTGGAATGAGGCCGACTCCGTAGACAAAGTCAAGATTCCAGAAAACCGTATTGTTAACGCCGTCAGGCTTAAAAAGAAGCCAGCTGGCGTAGAAATTGTTGGGTCCCGAACCTAAGATTGGATTTTCTTTAATATCCTCTTTCAAAACTTTAAAAGTTCCTTGAAAAGAAGGCCTGACTTCAATCTGGGAAATCTTGAAATAACCGGCAATGGAATCGCCTATAATATGATTGCTTCTAAAGCCGTCAATGATAAAAACAACGGATATTATAAGAAAAAACAAGATAAGGTAAGACGCGTTTTTCCCGCCACCGGATGAATCTTCGGCATTATCCGCATTTCTTATTTTCAAAGAGACTGAATAAATAAAGAACAGAAAAGCAAACGAACCTATTATAAACCAAACTACTTTAAAATTAACCAGAGCGATGAAAAACAGCGAGCCGACAGAGGCGAAATACAGGAAAAATTTCATCGCCTTGCCGAGATTGACGAGCCCGAGAGTGGCAATTGAAAGTATGGAGATAAGGCCGAAATAAACGCCGAGATCGTTCCATTTGCCTACCATGTTAAAAGTAATGTCTTTGAAAATACCAAAGGACAAAAATTCGGCGCCCCCAAAAATCCTCGCCGCTTGGAATAGAAATATGAAGACAAAAGAAAAAAACAAAGCTGCGTATGAATAGAATATTTTGTTTTTTGTCCTGAAGATGGAAGAGACGAGAAACATAAGCGCGAAGCCGATAAAAATCAGACCGAAAGTTCCCAACTCAAAACCTTGCCCCATCAGCGAATTGATTTTATGTCCGGAGAATATTGACGACAGGAAATAAATAAAAACCGCGAATAGAGCGCTTAAAGAAAGGAAATTTGCGGGAAATTCAAATTTTCCATCTTTAATTCCAGCCAGGCTCCAAAAAATCAGAGAGATTAGGACGCCGAAGACCGCTATTAAAACCTTGCCGAATTCAAAAGAAACGAATTTGAATGGTATGAAAAATAAGGGCAGAAAAAAAGCGATGGCGAGCAGAGAAACGTAAGAAATCTTTTCAATGTTATGAGAACCTTTTGTTTTTACCGGCGCGAGCTTCTTTTCTTGAAGAGGCGAATTGTCAATTTTGATTTCAATTTTGTTTTCCTCCATATAGTTTTTATAAATTAACTTTTGTAATAAGATTAAATTGCATTATATCAAATGAAAATGAGGTATCAAAGTTTTACGGTTTAACTGTAGATAACCATGAATTACAAAACGTAAAAATTTACAGACCTCCATTGAGCAAAAACATTGAAGAAACAAATAGATTTTGCGACACGATGACCTGAATTTTTGCGTTTCGTAATTCAAGGTGGATAAGACAAAACCGTTCAGCTATAAAGCGGAACGGTTTTGACATAATATCTTTGCTCCTATAAGCCGAATTCTGTCCTCCAGCCCCAGTTTTAAGTTTTGGAAATTTCCAAAACTTAAAACTGGGGCTGAATGTATAGCCATTTATCTAGGTCTTGCGTTACCGCAAAACTCAAGCGGCACTTCGCGCGCTCCGCGCGCAAGTTATCAAGTTTATAAAGTAGAAAGTTTATAAAGTTTTTAAGGCAAAATAAATTTACCTTGCCAACTTTACAACTTTATGAACTTTTAAACTTTATGAACTGCGTGCGAAGCACGCAACACGGCCTTGCACCCGGGTAAGGATTTTGCCGTTGCACCTCCCGCATTACTGCGGGAATTCGCCCCACATCGCTAAAAGCTTTGCGGGGCGTCCCGACACTTTCGCGTCGGGACGTCTCTGTTCG
>JBBUED010000022.1:0-1011 GCA_038078215.1 Patescibacteria group bacterium
ACGATGCCCACAGATAATTTCATGATAATTGCGTTATTTATCTTTTAAATCAATCATATACGACACGAGGAAAGTTTCAATTGCATTCACCGTGTCATTTTTTAATTTTGAGTTGCTTTCCGCTACCCAACGAGCAAAATTGTACAGTTCCCGATTATCCACCTTTAACCATTTTTTATTTCTAAAAAGAAAATAAAACAAGGTTGTCATCGCGATGCGTTTATTCCCATTTTGAAAGGGGTGATTTTTAATCATCAGGTAAAAAAGTATCGCGGCTTTTTTAAGAAGTCCCGGGTACAGTTGTCGTCCGCCAAACGATTGGAATGGAGCCCCGACGCACCTTTCCAATGAATGTGTATAGCGAGTGCTGAAATCAGGAATGGGTTCCGACCACGCCATGGTCTCTCTTGCCAAACTATGCGCAACATATTCAATATCAAGAATTGTCAGTTTTCTTAACTGCATAACTATTCTTTACCCAACAACTTCAGAGTTTCTCCGTATTCTTTTACGACCTTTTCTACCGCATTTTTAATTTCCATTTTTTTCTCTTCGGTAAGAATTGACGCATGGTCCATAAGGTCATGCGTATACTCCATGGAAATAGCGTAGGAGCGCCCAATTTTTTCAGCCGGGATTTGACCTTTTTTTATTTTCTTAAAAACAGCCACGCGACTTATACCCAGCATTTTTGCCAGTTCCGCAACTGAAATATATGTGGCTTTTTTGCCTTTATTGTCCATAAGATTATTCATTAATGTTATTTTGATAGGTTAACAATTATTAACCTATTAGTCAATCTGGGTTAACGTGGATATTCCACCTCGTAGCAGATTGATAATCTGTATCTATCGGGTCTAGAATCCACCATGCCCTCGCGCCGGGCGTTATTGCCTTCTTCGGAAGCCCCGCGATTTCAACAGATAATTTCACAAAAGAAACTTACCATGAATAACAAGCAAAATAACAAGCGAGTCACAAATGAGTCACAAATTTTCACCTTATTCTTAT
>JBBUED010000023.1:0-5120 GCA_038078215.1 Patescibacteria group bacterium
TAATCTCGTACACAGCGTCCGAGCGAAGACGAAATGCAGGTTAACACCTTTATTTCTATCAAAAATTTCTCGCCTTATAAAATTTCGCGAATTATCATTTCCCCGTTTCGGTTTCCTTCTCGCAGTATTCGGCAACCACGACTCTTGGCGCCATTATTATTTTGCCGTTCAACCCATAACCCTTCTTTACGACTTGAATTATAACATCATCTTCTCCCTTGTCAAATGTCGGCGCCGATGATTCGGCGATGTGAATGTTGGGGTCAAATTTTTCCCCTTTAGGCGGGTTTAGTTCTTCCAGTCCCTTGTTTTTAAGAGCGTTTAGAAGCTGGCTGTGTATGTATTCCACCCCTCTCCTCCATTCAACAGGGAGAGATTCCCAAATTTTTTTATTGGAAAAAGCCATTTCAAAGCTTTCAAGCACCGGAATAATCTCCTCTATTAATCCTTCGTTGGCAAATTTAATTAATTCTCTCTTTTCTTCTTCGCTTCTTCTCTTGAAATTCACGAAGTCGGCTCTTTCTCTATGCCACCCGTTTTGGTTTTCTTGCTTTTCCGCTTCCAGTCCTTTAATTTTTTCGCGCAATTTAGACAAAAGGCGAGGAGTATTCTCGTCTTCTTCGGATACTATCTCTTCTTGTTCCGCAGTTTGCCCTATGATAGCGTCCTCCTCCGCATTATTTATTTTTTCATAACCTTCATTCATAAAAATTTTTATCGGCAAAAACAATTAATATTTTATAATTTAAAAACACTAACTGTTGTTTTGCGTTTTGTCAAATTATTATAACAGGCGAAACTTACGTCTACTGCCAAAAGAATGTCGGACATCCTGACTTAAAACAATAACAAATACTCGCGAGAGATTAACGCTTAGACCACTGCGGAGCGCTTCGCGCTCTTTGAGAACCCGAGGTTCTCAACGCTCACTTCGTTCTCTGCTCTCCTGTACGGGAAACTCTTGTTTCCCGACCCCTTCCAGCGCAGCGCTCTCGCTATCGCTTAGACCACTGCGGAGCTTTTCTGGCTTTTTTCAGACCGAATTTTCTTCTCTCTTTCGCTCTTGGGTCTCTTTTCAAAAATCCCAAGCCTTTTATTTTCTTCCTTAGTTCCTTATCGTATATTATAAGCGCCCTCGCGATGCCGAGTCTCAACGCTTCAGCTTGAGAACTTACGCCCCCTCCTTTTATTTTCGCGGAAATACTGAAGTGCGCCGGTGTTTTAGATTTTAGCAGAGCTTCGCTCGCGATCTCCGACAACTCTTTTACCTTGAAATAATCTTCCAAGCTTTTATCGTTCACATTAAAAGTGTTTTTCACGCTTTCTGTGATTCTTACTCTCGCGCTGGCGGTTTTTCTCCTGCCGATGGCTTCTATGTAGCTTTTATTTTTTTCTATTTTTAAATCTTTCATTGTTTTATCGTCTTTGTTTTTAATTGGCGGCATATTATTCGGTTATTGTTAAGTTGTTTAACATCTTCGCTCTCAACTTATTAGAAGGCAGCATGCCGTATATCGCCAATTTTAAAACCTCGCTAAATCCTTTTCGGTCAATCAGTTTTTCCATACTCTCTTTTTTAAGTCCGCCAGGATAACCCGAGAAAGAGGCGTAATCTTTTTCTTTTTTCTTTTTGGAATCAATTTGCAATTTGGACGCGTTGGCAATTTTAACGGAAACATCGGGAGCAACATTTCTTTTTTGGTCAGTTAAATTCTTGCCAATTAAAAATACAGCCGCTTGGCTCGCCACTCTGCCCAATTTCTTTCCTTTTGCGTCTATTTCTATAATCTTTTTCATATAAATTTATATTGAAACATCATCTCCGAATAATATTAAACAAATTCAATCTGGGCCATCAATGCCCCGTCGCTTTTCCTTGGGTTTAATTTTATTATTCTGGTATAGCCACCTTTCCTGTCTTTGTAAGACGCCGCGATTTCACCGACAAGCATTTTCGCGTTATCTTTCCCCACTTTGGCGGAAAGAAGCCTAAGCGCGTTCACATTTCCCTTCTTTGAAAGAGTCACAAATTTATCCATAACGGGGCGAAGCTCTCTGGCTTTCGCTAAAGTCGTCTTTATCTTCCTGCTCTCAATTAAAGAGGCGGCAAGAGACTTGAGGAGCGCTCTTCTCTGGTTTCTTTCTCTTCCCAATGTTCTCATTGATTTGTGGTGTTTCATATCGCGAATTAATATCTTCTGATTATTTTATCTTAAAGTATGACTTTTTATTTTAATGTGATTCCGAAATTGGACAAAGCCTTTTTTATTTCTTGAATCCCCTTGGCTCCGAGACCCTCTATTTCAAGTATGTCCTCTTCTTTCTTTCTGGCGAGTCCGCCGACGGTTCTTATGTTGGCGTTTGAAAGAGCCTTGACTGTTCTCGCCGAAAGGTCAATGGACTCTATCCTTGTTTTCAAAAATTCCATATCCATTTCTTTGCTTTCCCCGGGCTCTTTTTCCGCTTTGGTTTCCTCTTCCGTGAACTCCTCCGGCTCTTCAAAACCGACAATGGCCTTAAGTTGTTTTATCATAATCTGAATGGATGTTCCCAAGGATTCTTTCGGAGAAATCGTCCCGTCGGTTTCTATGAAAATTCTAAGGCGGTTGAAATCCGTCCTGTCTCCAACTCTCATATTTTCAACTTCATAATTTACTCTTCTGATAGGAGTAAATGAAGCATCAAGGGCGATCGCGCCTATTTCCACCCTTTCTTTCTGAAGAACTTCTTTCGGAATATAGCCGAGTCCTTTTTCCACCCGCATTTCCATTGAAAGCTCGGTGTTTTTGTCAGTAATGCTCGCGATATGCAAATCCTTATTTAATATTTCCACTTGTCCGGGAGCGTCTATGTCGCCGGCTTTGACATTTTTCACGCCTTTGACTTTAAGGTTGAGAATTTGGGGCTCGTCCGTAAGCATCTTCACTCTTATATTTTTCAAATTAAGAAGAATGTTTATGACATCTTCCTTGACTCCGTCTATTGAAGAAAATTCGTGGCTGACGCCTTTAATCTTGACCGAGGTTATTGCCGCTCCGGGCAAAGAAAGCAATATAATCCTTCGGAGCGAATTGCCCAAGGTGTGACCATAACCGGGATATAACCCGTCAATTTCATAGACCCCGCTGAAATCTTTTTCTTGAACCACTTTCGGCTTTGAAGGCAAAATTATATTGTTGTCAGTCATATGTTTCTTCTTGTTACTTTTAATGAAATAATAAAAAAAATAATTATGTATCATTTTCCCCATTTATGCAAGTCTGCCCTATCGGCTGTAGAATTGCAGGACCGAAGCCGCATTGAACATTATTTCGGTATTCGCGAGCTTGGGCATTCCCTGGATGCCGAAAGATTTGCTTCCCGCGTCGTATTTGAGCCACGAAGGGTAATTATACTCTTTCGTTTTTTTCTCCAAATCGGCAAAAAGCTTGCTGTTCAAGCTTCTTTGGCTTACGCCGATCTTATCCCCCATAACGACATTATAAGAAGGTATATTGTTTCTTTTTCCGTTGACGGTAATGTGGCCGTGAGAAACCATTTGTCTCGCGGCTTGGCGCGAATTTACGAGGCCCAGGCGGTAGACGACATTGTCCAATCTTGATTCAAGGACTTGAACGAGGGAATCCTGCGAATTACCTCCTTTTTTATTTACTATGCCTTTCACGTATTTGGAAAATTGCCTTTCATTAACGCCGTAAGTAAACCGCGCTTTCTGTTTTTCAAGAAGCTGAAGTCCGAACTCGCTCTTGGGCTTGCCTCTCTTGTCTGAGCCCTTTTTCCTCGCTTGACGCAAAGCGAATTTCGCGGTTTGAGTCTTATCAAAGATGTGCGCTCCCAGTTTCTTTGCCTTTTTGTATCTTGGTCCGATTAACATATTTATAAATATTAAAAATTATTGAAAATTAAACTAAAAAATCAGACTCTTCTCGGTTTCGGCGGCTTAGGCCCGTTATGCGGCACGGGCGTCACATCCTTGACGCTTATAAGGTCAATTCCTTTTGACAGAAATCCTCTTATTGAAGATTCTCTTCCCGACCCAACGCCTTTTACGACCACTTCCACTCCTTTAATTCCCATGCTACTCGCCTTTTCTCCGATGAGCTCTCCGATCTTGGCGGCCGCGAACGGTGTCCCTTTCTTCGCCCCTTTGAATCCGAGGGAACCGCTTGATGACCAAGCTAAAGCGTTGCCCTTCGGGTCGGTAAGCAGGACTTTGGTGTTGTTGTAGGTGGATTGGACATACAAAACCCCCGTTTCCAGCTTTTTCTTGCCGGACTTCGTTTCAGCCTGGTTTTTCGCGCCGACTGAAACCTCCGCCTCTTCTTTTTTTACTATTCTTTTCTTACCCATAAATATTATAAATGATTATTTCTTTTCTTCTTTCTTCCTGCCTGTGCCCATAGTCTTTCTCACATTGCCGCGCAAAGTCCTTGAATTCGTTTTCGTTCTTTGCCCTCGAGACGGCAATCTCTTCGCATGCCTTGTCCCGCGATAAGATTTTATGTCTTTAAGCCTTTTTATGTTTGAAGAAACTTCTCTTTTGAGATCTCCTTCTATTTTGAAAGTTTCTACGATTTTTCTAATCTCATTTTCTTCTTCAGGAGTTAATTGGTTCGGTTTCTTGCCGTATGCGACTTTTGACTTGTCCAATATTTTTTGCGCTCTGGATCTGGCTATGCCATAAACAGAGGTAAGACCTATCTCCAGTCTTTTGTTTTCAGGTATTGTTATGCCGGCAATTCTCATATTTATATTTGATATATTGTTTGATTTTCTAAATAAATTAACCCTGTCTCTGCTTATGCCTCAAGTTGGCGTCGCAGATGACGTAAACATAGCCTTTTCTGCGCACCGTCTTGCATTTGGAGCAGATTTTTTTTACTGATGATTTGACTTTCATATTTTATTAGGTTGTAGGTTGTAGGTTGTAGGTTGTAGGTTAAAAAAATTAATTTCTTACCTTGCAACCTAGCGCCTACACCTAATTCACCAGCTAGTTTCTTTTAACAATCCTTCCTTTGCCTCCATATTCATCAAGCTCAACTACGACTTTGTCGCCGATTAAAACCCTTATCCTGTTCATCCTCATCTTCCCCGAAAGATAAGCCATGATTTCGCTT
>JBBUED010000023.1:5220-8890 GCA_038078215.1 Patescibacteria group bacterium
AGGGGACAAAAGACGATTGTTGAGGCAATCAGTTTTTAAGGGTGAGATTTTCTATGTTGATTTTTGCCGGATTGCTTGGAAAGGAATGTTTCCAAATCGGTCTTACTTTCGCGCTAATTTCTTTAATCCCCGAATGGAATGATAGGATGCGCTTTAAGTTGTCCCGGTCCGTTCCTTGTCCGGCGAGGCTTTTCCTCAAAAGAGATTCATCATAAGTCCAAACGATATTCGCGCCGCCTCTAAGAGAAAGGCTCAATATATCGCTCTCCCAAGGATTCACCTTGGAATTATTGGATATGCTGACGGCGGCATTGTCATCCATGGTCAGATTGACAGGCGCGCCGTCATAATCAGGAAGATTCTTTTTTGCCACATAAGAGCTTAGTTTGTCTTCATCAAAAATAATTCCGTAGAAAGCGGCGCTTTCGCTTATCTCAACTTTATCCGCGCTTGGAGACGAATCGGGCAATGAAAGATAATCAATGTAGGAAGCGTCGGCAAAAAGAACCGAAGATTGGGGCTTGGTCGCGTAAGCTTCTTTGATAAGTTCGGACTTGATATTCGCTCTTAATTCACTCCTGGCATCGTCTAATATTTTAGCCGGGACCTTTTTAATCAAACCGCTCGTTCCTCCCGCTATGTCGGTCTTGAGCCGCGCGTAGAAGTAGTCATATCTTTTGTCACCTTTGAATCCGGGAATTTTAAAATCTCCTTTAAGGTCGGAAACTTTCATGTTGTATTTATTTCCCGGCTCATCCGCGAAAACCTTCGTTTCAACGCTTCCGGGGATTCGATTGCCGCCGACCGATTTGAAGCCGGGGACGACTATGGATTCCGGAATTTTGTAAATCAATCCTTTTCCGGATTCAAATCTGGTGTTTATGATAAGCCTTTGAGGCGCCGCGCTGAAATTATTATACACTATGATTTTTCCGCTCGCTTTGATTTTTGAATTTTCCGTCTCCGTCGCTTCCAGCTGTTTTGACGCTTTTTTGCGCAAGGTCATAACTTCAAACTGAAGCTCGCTTGGAAGAGCGTCCTTTCTGACCAGATAAGAATCATTGAGCGTAACGCGGGCGATCTTAGGAACGATGATTACCGTAGCCGTAGAGAAGAAGGATGTTGCCGAAAACAGAAGAAAAATAAGGGACAACAGGGCTATCGTCCAGATTATAATTTTGGGAACATTTCTTTTTTTGATGTTTTCCCGACTTTCCGAACGCGCCGTTTCTCCCCTCTTTTCTTCAAGCTCATTAGCGTCAATTTTTCTCGCCTCATTCCGCGGCGAACGCCTTGTCCTGCTGATGGATATTTGCCTGATAGATCTTCTGTTCTTGGCCACTACATCTTGTATTATGTTTTTTGCCATTTTATTTTGTCGCGTTAAATATTTTATTTAGAAACACGCATTCAAGTTCCGCGAACGGCTCTTCTCTGAAAGATTTATCCGACTTGCAGTGTTCGCGAAAACTCTTGCCATCCAATACTATAACATCAAAAGGCTCGTCTGTCATGGAAAATTGGCTGAATCTATCCTCTTTCAATTTTTTGACAAGAAAAGCGCCGAATTCATCGTCTACTGTCATGAAAATCGTTCTCGGAACATACATATGGAACGAAAGAGAAGCGAGGATGGAATGAAATTTATTAAACCAGTTTTTGAGCGCGTCCTCAATCGCCCCTTGAACTTTTTGCGAGGTCGCCTTATCGCATTTTTCGCTGATATGCATCTTGATAAGAGAACAAGATTCATCTCCTGAAATAAGAAGCTTTTCCGATACATTTCGCGTAAAAAAGTTTTTCCCCTCGGGGAAAGAAAAGTTCTCCACTAAGACAGAGTCTTTTATTACTGACAAATCCGTCAATTCTCCGTGAACATCAATAAACATAAAATTTTCTTTGTCGGAATATATCTCTCGAATGGCGGAAAACGAGGAAAGCGCGAAAGAGTGGAAATTGGAAGAGCGAAAATTGAAATATTTGCGCCCGGCATCCTTCACTTCTTTAAGGACATATTCCGGCGCCAAAGTCACAAAGAAAGCAAGCTCAATGTCTTTAGCTTTCTTCCCGTAAATTTCAGTCATTTTATAACCGTTTAATTTTGCTTCAATTATTTTCTTCTCTATTATCTTTGAACTTTCGGTTGAATCGCCTGATAAAAATTTCTTCTCTTCTCCGCTTATGACGCCTTCAATTGAATCAATGGAAATTTCAAACGGCTTGTCTTTCTTGATTTTGATTATTTTGGTCTGGGATACGCACCAAGGCGAAGATAACGCGTAAAAAACATTTCTTATGCCGTGATTTCTCCAACCGGTGAAATTCAGATGAGAGAGTCCTTGTTTTTGAATGTCTTGAAGCGCGGAATCAAAGGCTTTGAGCATAAGCTTGAAATATCTTTCCGGATCAATACTTTTTTGAAATGATACGGGGACTTTTATCTCGTAAATTATTTCCGGTTTTGATATTTTAGAAAGTTTGACAAGATACCCGCACACATTCCCGCTCCCTATGTGGAATACGGCTGAAACTTCTTCCGCCTTTCCCGAATTATAAAAAGAAAATAACGACATAAAAAAATTATAACACGGATGCCAGCCACTCAACAATTCGTATTATATCCAAAATGATTTTATTTTTTCTTGGGCGATAAATTCTTTAGCCAATATTTCCACTTAAAAAACTTTTCCCCAAAAGGTTATGTACCAGGCGCCTTCGTAAGTTGACACCAATGATCCAAGTGGCGCTGGAATTACAGACATCAAATCTTGTTCAAAAATTTTAGAATCGATGTGTTGTTTTGCCACCCAATCGGTCGAGTTTAAAACGGACAGGATTTTTTCTTTTTCTAATCCCGGATAAAAAATAGAAGCAAGCAAGATAAAAAAGATGATTACTATGATTAACTTCTTCATATTTTTAACACAGTAATTATATCATTTGCGCGAACTTTTTACAAATAAATTTTTATGCACAGACTGAAATTTGACAGATATTTTCTGAATGTTAATATACTACTTTCTTTAATTTAAGAAAATTGTTCTTTCAAAAAAGGAGGTGGTTGCCAATTCAAACGAAGGAGTTTTTTGTTAAATGATATTTTGCGTATTTGTTTTAACTTTAACTTTTTTCTTTTTGAGGAGAGAGGAATTGAAACTGAATAATATTCTTAAGGTGAATATTTTTTCTTTGACACTGGAACACGCTGATGCCGAAAGATTGAAGGAAATGCTTGCAAATAATGGAACTTCTTATACGAATGTTTATTTGGAAGGCGATGCTTATAAAATGAATAATTGTCTTTATTATTTGGAATGTCATCCTTCCGGAAAAGACAATCTGCACATAGCGACAAACAGGTATAAGGATGCAAAATCTTTGCGAAAAAATGTGTTAATTTCAGTCTTTAAAGTTGAAGTAAACGATAACATAAAATTCGCAACCGTTAAGGTTCTGTGGCCTCAGTGGATAGAAAAACCGGGTTATGTATTGGCAAGATATCTGCACCCTAAAAATCGCAAACTTCCCACCTCTTAATTTAATAATTAAAGAAGAGCGCCTCACTTTTGTATTCGAAAACTGCCAGAAGGCTTGTATAAAGCTTCCGGCAGTTTTTTTACGCGCGTCTTCTGCCATAAGAGCGAGGATTGCCTTTTGCAAAACATTGCGG
>JBBUED010000024.1:0-1939 GCA_038078215.1 Patescibacteria group bacterium
CCATTCGCGAAAATTATTTCACGGAAGATAGTCATCGCCGATCTGCTGGGCTCTTTTAAAGACGCGCAGATTCATTCTCATAATTCCGGCGCGTTTCGGCGTTTAAAAGACAGTATTATTGATTGGATGGCAGTCAAATTTTCCGACACAGTTTTGCTTGAGAGTGAAGCGCAGAGAGACTTCTTCATCAAGCGTTATGGCAATTTAAAAAAGTTCAAAGTTTTATACACCGGAGTGGAAGAATCTGTCTTTTGTCAAAATGGAATAAGCAGAAAAGAAGGATCTTCCAAAATAATTCTATTTCGAGGACGACTTACTCCGGAATCAGGAATTTTTCATATTTTGAAATCAGCGGAGTTATTGAAAGAGAGAAAAGACATCATCTTTAGGATAGTCGGATTCCATTATCAACTGGGACAGCAAGTCAAAGATATTATTAAAGAAAAAAAACTCGCGAATGTGGAGCTTGTTTATGATTATCTTTCGGATAATGCTCTGTTTGAAAAAATGAAAGACGCTTCCATTTCACTTGGTCAGTTTGAATCTAGCCCAAGACTGGACAGGACGATTCCTCATAAGGTTTTTGAGTCAATGATTATGAAAATTCCCTTAATTACCGCCCATTCTCCCGCGGTAGGTGAGCTTCTTAAAGATGGCGAAGATTGCATTTTTGTGAGGCGAGCCGACCCAGCCCATCTAGCCGAAAAAATTTCTTTTCTTGCGGATAATCCGGAAATAAGGAAAAAATTAGCTGATAATGCTCGGTTCGTATATGACAAAAAATGTTCAACGGAAGTTCTTACGGCTAAGTTGTTTGATATAATAAATAAACAGAGATGAATGTCAAAAATTTCGAAAATGAACGATGGGGTCGCGAAAATCAAAAAATATCATTTCGCCACAAAACCGCCTTTGAGATCATAACGGCGATTCATGACAAAGAAATATCAGTCCTTGATCTTGGATGCGGTGATGGTCTTTTTCTTTCGCTTCTGAAAGAGAAGGGAATAAATGGAAAAGGTTTGGACATTTCAGAGGAAGGGGTTGCTAAAACTAAAAATAGAGGATTTGAGGCTTCCATCTTTGATTTCAGCGACAAATTGACTTTTGCCGATAAAACATTTGATGTTGTCGTGTCGCTTGATGTGTTAGAGCATCTTTATAATCCAGAAAGTTTGCTTAAAGAAGCCAGTCGCGTCTCAAATAGATTTGTAATTATCGGTGTGCCCAATTTCAATTCTTTGCCTGCTCGAATCCAAGTTTTTTTTGGAGCAGTGCCAGAGAATAATAGGCCGAAGAAGGGGCACATATACTGGTTTAATTATTTTGCATTGAAAAAAATGATTAGCGAAAACAACCTTGTTTTCAAGGAATTGCGAGTAAACACGATAATGGAAAATCGTTTTTTGATTGGAAATTTGTTTAAAATTATGGCAAAAATATGGCCTTCGCTTTTTGCTCTGTCTTTTGTCGTTAGGTTGGAGAAAAAACTATCTAATGAAAATTGAGTCTTCATATAAAACCTCTCCGGTTAAGGGATTTATCCTTTGTTGAGTTCTGCCTTGATATCGGAATCCCAATCTTTTCATAATATCGTATATCTCGCTGAATAAAGCTTGACCTTTGTATAACTCAAGAAAAGAAACTTCCAATAGCGCAATCTTTGCCTGAGAGATGATATTGATTCCACCCTCAATAACTTTATCTTCATAACCTTGAACATCAATTTTTACCAAGATCTCTTTTTCCAAGTCGGAATCTTTAAACACATCATCAAGACGCTTAACATCAATTTCCTCTTTTGATCCGCCTTTTGTGTGGGGGTACATTTCTTCGTGAAGATTTGCCATTGGGAGCAGGGAAGAGCTTGGAGAAGACGCGCTTCTGTTTATTTCTTGCCTGGACTCTTTGTTTCCCAAAGCGAAATTATAAGCTTTGA
>JBBUED010000025.1:0-10404 GCA_038078215.1 Patescibacteria group bacterium
ATTACCACCCGCTTTGCGCCGGCATCCAAATGCGCCTTTGATTTTTCAAAACTTGTAAAAAATCCGGAAGATTCCACAACGACATCAATATCCAAACTTTTCCACGGCAAATTTTTCGGCTCTTTCTCGCTAAGAAATTTAATTTTTTCTCCGTCAACAACTAAAAACTGACCGCTTGTTGTATTTTCTGATTTAATATCAAAAATGCTTTTCCCGTAAACAGTGTCGTATTTTAGAAGATAGACAAAATTTTCCAAACTGCCGAGATCGTTTATAGCGACAATCTCAATCTCTTTCCTATCCTTGGCAATCTTCAAAAACGCTCGCCCGATTCTCCCAAACCCATTTATAGCCACTCGTGTTTTTTTCATCTGAAAATAAAATTATTTTGTAAGTTAAAGACAATTATATAGAGAATTGAAAACAAAAGGAAATTTGACAAATAGTTTGTCTTGTGATAAACTATTTTTAGAGAATTAAAAATTTAATTCGAGGGAAATCTTAAAAAAAGAAGGAGGGGTTATGCGTAAGAATTATTTGGGTGTTATTATTTTAACCGCTGTGTTGTCTTTTGTTGGTTGCGACATGGATGATAAAATGGATGATAAAGGATTTTTGCTTCCCATAAAAATAGAGTCTGATATGACTCTATTGAAAATAGAGAGGCGTTTAGCTTTAAGACAAAATCCCGTAATTACTATCCTTGCGAAAGGAATAAGTTTTGATTACAACAAAAGAATTATTGTCATTGAGGGGTTAGTAAATATTGCTGGTTATGGGGGAGGTTTTGTTGATTGGGTTGTTCCTAAAATAAGCGTGGTGGACAACAGTTTGGTCATCACTATCCCAATGGATAGTAATTATAATATCCAAATTGGAGAAAATCGTTTCTATCTACCTGTTTTGAAATAATTGTCTTTAATTTGAGATTTTTAAGCCTATCGTCTGTCTACAAGAAGATGATAGGCTTTTCATTTACCCAATTTCTCTTTCAATAACTTTTGCAACACTCCGGGATTAGCTTTTCCCTTGGAAAGCTGCATACCCTGCCCTACGAGGAATTGCAGAGCGGCTTCCTTGCCGTTTTTGTAATCCTCCGCTACGGCAGGGTTTTTTATTACAACTTCCTCAACGATATTTTTTATGAATGAATCGTCGGATGTTTGCGCCAGACCTTTTTCTTTGACGATTTGCTCCGGATCTCCCCTTTCTTCAAACATAATTTTCAAAACATCCTTGGCTCCCCGCGAAGAAATTTCTCCGCTTGCCGCCATGCCGACAAGTTTGGCGAACATTTCCGGATCGATTTTAATTTCACCTATTAAAGGGTTTTTTTCTTGAATCAGCCCTGTCAAATCGGAAATTATGTAATTGGAAGCGATGGCGATCGCGTCTCTCTTTCCTTTATCGGCTAAATCTTTCGCTACTAATTCAAAAAATTTTCCCGTCTCAGTGTCTTGAACATAAATTTCAACGGCTTCGTCTTTCAAACCAAAGTCTTTTTTCAACCTTTCTCTTTTCTCCCACGGCAGTTCGGGAATTTCTTTTCGCAGATTCGCTTCGCTGAATTCCGGAATCTCGCTTATTTTGAGCTTGGGCAGATCAGGATCGGGAAAATAGCGGTAATCGTGAGACTCTTCTTTCAATCGCTGGGAAAAAGTTTTCTGTCCGCCTTCATCCCAGCCTCTGGTCTCCTGAATGACTTTTTCTCCCCTTTCAATAACGGCAATCTGCCTCTCAGTTTCGTAAGCTATCGCTCGTTCAACCGCTCTGAAAGAATTTAAATTTTTTACTTCCACTTTTGTCCCTAATATTTTAGATTTTTCCGCCTGAGGCGGATCCGACTCGGGCGGAAGATTTAACCTGTCTGCCGACGAAGTAGAGATTTTAGATACGCTCACATTTGCCTCAACTCTCATCTCACCCTTCTCCATATTGGCATCGCTCGCGCCAAGATAGCGGAGTAATAATTGAAGTTCTTTGGCAAAATCAGCGGCTTCAGAAGCGTTGTGAATCACCGGCTCTGTCACTAATTCCATGAGAGGAATCCCCGCCCTATTGAAATCAACTAAGCTGTAATCGCCGATGTCGTGGGAAGACTTCGCAGTATCTTCTTCAAGGTGAATTCTCGTTATCTTCACTCCGTTTAACGAACCATTTTTCACTAATGGATATTTGTACTGGCTTATCTGATAACCCTTCGGAATATCCGGATAAAAATAATTTTTCCGGTCAAATTCGCTGAAGTCCGCCGTATCTGCGCCAAGCGCCACTCCGACCTTCAAAACTTTCTTAACCGCCTCTTTGTTTATCGTAGGCAGTGTCCCCGGATGCCCCATACACACCGGACAGATATTTACATTCGGAGTTTTTTCCTCCGTGTCATTTTTTGAATTGCAAAACATCTTTGTCTTGGTTTTTAATTCCGCGTGTATTTCCAGCCCTATTGTGGTTTTATAGCTGTTCATTGATTTTTAATTATATTCTCTCAAGATCTTTATCAAATCATCTTTCAGCCTTTTTATTGACTCATTGTCGTAGACGGTTACGGACAAAATATCCGGATTTTCTTTTGAAATTTTCTTTATTGTTTTTTTGAGAGATTCAGGGTCGGTCAAATCGGTCTTCGTAAGTATTACAATTTCTTTCTTTCCCAATAATTCCGCATCATAATTTTCAAGCTCGTTTCTTATGGTTTGATAATCATTTTCAATATTTTCGCTTTCCATTGAAATGCAGTGAAGAATAATTTTCGTCCTTTTTATATGCCTCAAAAATTTATGTCCAAGACCTCGCCCTTCCGAAGCTCCTTCAATAAGTCCCGGAATATCGGCCAAGATGAATCCTTCCATATCTCCCAAATAAGGCTCAAGAGTCGTGAACGCGTAACTGCCTATTTTTGATTTGGCTTTGGTGAGCTCATTCAAGAGACTGGATTTGCCGGCGTTAGGAAGCCCGACAAGGCCGGCATCGGCAATAAGCTCCAGCTCTATTAGAAAATCCGCTTCTTCACCCGGTTTACCTTTCGTGGACTGCTTCGGCGTCACATTAGTTGAAGCTTTAAAATGTTCGTTGCCATATCCGCCGTTCCCTCCTTTAAGAAGAGAGACGACTTCACCCTCCTTGAGAAGATGCGTTCTTTTGCCGGTGTTCAAGTTTGTGACTACTGCGCCTAACGGCAAATCAATGACCAAATCTTTTCCGCTTTTGCCGCGCTTGCTGTCTTTCATTCCGTCTTCACCTTTCTCGCCTTCAAAATTTTTAGTATTTTTATATCTAGCAAGAATGCTTACATCCCTTACCGCTTTAGCGTAGACATTTGAACCTTTGCCTCCGTCGCCACCGGACGCCCCTGAATATTCTTTGCCTTTCAGATGCCGCCACCTCACCACGCCGTTTCCTCCGGCGCCAGCTTTGATATTTAATTTTATTTCATCTATGAATGCCATCTTTGTAACTTACAATTTAATTAACTTAATATAATTGACTTATCTTTCTATTGCCATTTTGGCCATCTTTATCGCCCCATCTCTTGAATGAGCGGCGGCGATAAAAAGATTTCTGTGACAAAAAAATGCGTCAGAAACTCCTGTTTCCGAGGCTAGTTCTTCGCCCCGCTTTCCTCCCCAACTTTCAGGCAAATCTTTCCTGTTTTTAAAAGAATAAATGTCGTCTCGCACCGCCGCAATTCTCCACGAACCCTCTTCAAAATTAGGCTCTATGACAAAAAGAGGTTCATTGTATTTATTCACAATTTCTTTCCAAGAATATTCATTGTCTAGGATAACTAATCTTTTATCTGGAGATTCATTGTATGCTTTTTCCACAAATCCTTTTCCCAGAAGAAAATGTTTGGCGATTTCTATTTCTCTTAAAAGTATTTCTTTGGCGGATTCCACGACTTTCATAAATCGCTCATCATAATTTTTATCTTTTTCTTTCCATGTCGGATTCAAGGAAGAAACCACATTAAAATATGAATAAGGGTACACT
The DNA here is from genome assembly GCA_038078215.1 of Patescibacteria group bacterium. GTDB lineage: Bacteria > Patescibacteriota > Minisyncoccia > Phycocordibacterales > GWA1-40-21 > GWA1-40-21. Next base: position 3,994 of record JBBUED010000025.1, read on the forward strand.
CCGTCAAGCATAGGTTTTATGAGGCCAACCCCGTTGTCAGAAGCATCGGTTGATTCAACGATTTTTCTCTCAATCATTTTTGCCACTTCATCCGAGCCGGAAATTTCTCCGCCGTATTTCTTCCACACAAGCCCGAATGACGCGTAAGGAATGCCGTTCGCTCTTTCTCCCGCTCCGCCTTTTTGATGATGGTCAAAACGATTTTTTTCTTCATCATATTCTCCCCCGACATCCACGACATAATCGGCGTTTTTAATTATCAAAGGATTTCTCGTTCTAATAACCTTGAAAGGTTCTTTAATCAGCGCGGACAATGCCGCCACTGCGAATACGTCATCCGGATGAAAATGTTGGTTATGTGTTGCTATTTTTATCTCTTTCATAAATCTTTCTGCTTCCTCTCGTCCAAAAGCTTTCTCATTTCCGCCACATCTTGTTTGAGTTTGTCCATCGTCAATTTCACTTCAAACAGCAAACCTTCTTCCGCTTTAATTTCACTTTCCGTTTTGTCAAAAATTTTTTTCTCCTGCTTAAGACCGGAAATGATAATTCTTTCTCCGATAAAAACCGAAACGAAAAGCCCCGTCATCAAAAGAATAACAATTGACAGAATCAATGAAACCACAGGCGAAAGCAAAAACCCGAAAATTCCTCCAAAATGTTCTATTTCATCAAAAGTCCGCCAAGCCCCTCTCCAGAAAAGAAGCGTCGCCGCGCCGCCGACAAAAGCGTAAAATATGGCGCGATGGCTCAAGCGGATGCGGACCCTGTCTTCAATCCTGTCAAAAAATTTAATTACAGCTTTTCTCATATAATATTTTTTTAGTTATTAAAGGATAAATCTCAAAGAGGGCGAACAGCAGGCTTAAAACGACTGGTCCCGCTATGAAGCCGATAGGCCCGAAAAGTCCCAAACCGCCGAAAATAGAAAGCAGGATAAGAAAAGGGTGTACTTTCATTCCTCGTTTCATAAGGAGAGGAGTCAATACATTATCAGAAAGTCCGACAAAAACAACGCCCCACGTAGCGAAACCGATTAAATTAAAGAGCGAACCGGTGGCAAAGAGATACAAAATAGCCGGCGCGATTACGATTGATGAGCCGACAAACGGAATAAGCGACGCGAAAGCGGAAACCGCCCCCCAAAGGATTGGATTGGGAACGGAAAAAATCGCGAAACCCAACGCCGTTAAAAATCCTTTTATCAAAGCTATCGCAAGCGAACCCCGAACGATTGAATTTATGGATAATCCGACTTTTCTCATTATTTGCTCGTCGTAAGAATCAGCGAGCGGAGAGAGCGAAACAAGCCGATGAACGATGCGCTCCCCGTCTCTCAAAAAGTAAAACAAAGAAACAATCATAAGCAAGAGACCTATCAAAATTTTGAAAAAGCTTGAAAAAAGGTTGTCAAGATGTCCCACCGTCCAACTTGTGAGCTTTTCCAGATATTCCCCTATGTCAACGGAAATTTCCGGCGCGAAGACGCTCAATCTCTTTTCAAAAAAGTTCGTAACCGCGCTTAACATTCCTTCATTGCCTGTCTGCGCCGATGATACGTGAAAATAAAAAGCAGTCGCCTCTTTATAAAGAGCAGTTCCGATAAAGATTGATGGGATTAAAATCGCGCCGAGCACGATAACGACCGACGCGAAAGAAGCAAGAGATTTTTTCTCTTTAAAAAAGACAAGCAATCTTTTGTATAAAGGATGAAATACGATGGCGATAATCGCCGCCAAGAATATCGGCGCGATGTAAGGTTTGAATATGAAAAAGGCCAGCGCGGAAACCCCCGCCGTCAAAATCATAAAGAAAATCAGTTGCAATTTCGCCGTGCTTATCATAATTCCAATATGATACCTTTAATTCGCCTTTTTGGGAACACTTATTTCAAATCTATTTTTCGATTAGTGAAACTCCCGTCATCACCTTCGGTTTGTCTATGTCCATAATTTCCAATATTGTTGGAGCCACATCACGCAATCTTCCTTTGCTGGTCAATTTCAAATCTTTTTTCATCACTATAAACGGCACAGGATTAGCCGTGTGGGCCGTATAAGGTTGGTTATTCTTAAAGTCAAACATTTTTTCCGCGTTGCCGTGGTCGGCCGTTATTACCAAAACATAATCGCTGTCTTCAATCTCCTTTATTATTCTGCCTAAATTTGAATCAACCGCTTCCGCCGCCGCGACAGCCGCTTCCATTTTTCCGGTATGACCGACTATGTCCATATTGGCAAAATTAGCCAAAATAAAATGATATTCTCTTTTTTTTAAAGCCGCTATGATTTCGTCAGAGATTTCTTTGGCTTTCATTTCCGGAATCAGATCGTGGGTAGCAATTTTGTTGGAAGAAATAAGTTTTCTGTCTTCTTTCGGATACGGCTCTTTTCTGTATCCGTTAAATAAAAAAGTGACATAAGAATATTTTTCCGTTTCTGAGATATGCAGTTGTTTTAATCCGGCCTTGGAAACAACCTCTGCTAGATTGTCTTTTATGACATCCTCATCGAATAAAACTTTCTTTGGAAAAGGTTCGTCATATTCCATCATTGTTATATAAGTAAAATCTTTGACATGACATTCTTCCATAAATTTTTTGGCTAACTGCCTTACCCGATCAGCCCGGAAATTGAAAAATATCATCGCGTCGTGATCCATCACTTCGCAGGTTTTTCCATTTGCAACCGGAAACACACAGGGTTCTATAAACTCGTCCGTTTTCCCCGCTTCGTAATTTCCCCTTATCGCTTCAAGAGCGAAATCATATTTTTTCCCTTCCCCTTTGGCAATAGCATTGAAGGCGCATTGGGTCCTATCCCAATTATTGTCCCTGTCCATGGCATAATAACGGCCGGAAATAGAAGCGATGCAAGCTATGCCGGAATCTTTGCAGACATTTTCCAGCTCGTTTATGTATTTTTCGGCGCTTTTTGGGGGAGTGTCCCGTCCATCGGTAAAAGCGTGGATGAAGACTCTCGGCACACCCGCTTTTTTTGCCAAACTAATCAAGGCGTAAAGATGGTCTGAACTGGAATGAACGCCACCCGGAGAAACCAGCCCTTTTATGTGCAGGGTGGAATTATATTTTTTCACCTTTTCAAAAACTTGGATTAACAGAGGATTTTTCCCCAACAAATTGTATTCTATGTCTTTGTTTATTTTTTCCAAACCCTGATGAACAATTCTGCCGGCGCCGATGTTGAGATGACCGGTTTCGCTACCGCTTATTTGCCCTTCCGGTAATCCGACGGCCGAACCAGACGCCTCCAATTCGCTATGCGGAAAAGTGTTCCAAAGCCAGTCAAAGTTTGGAGTTTTGGCTTGAGCGATGGCGTTATATTTTTTTTCGTCCGACAAACCCCAACCGTCAAGAATAAGCAAAATTATTTGTCTTTTATTTATCATAATATTTTTCTTTTAATTATATCAAATTTATAGTATCATAAAGATTATTAATCAATTTAAGCAACCCCGCTGCGCCAAAAACTTGGCGTACGGGCAGATAAAAAAATGAAAAACAAATCATTTATCGTCATAGTCATAATAATAGTCATCATCGGAATATATTTCGCCGTCAAAAAACCGTCCGATCAGTCGCCTGCGAACCAAAATCAAGCTCAAGGCTTATCGTCAAGCGATGCTGATACGATGAATCGCGAGCAGTCGTCAATCGGAGAAAAAATTTCAAAGCATGCAGTGTTTTACATGGACAAAGGATTTAGTCCGTCATCTCTTGAGATCAAAGTCGGGGAAACCGTCCAATTCGTAAACAACAGCAGCGGAGGAATGTGGGTTGCTTCCGGTCCTCATCCAGACCACACCGCATATCCCGAATTTGACCCGAAGAGAAACATACCGAGTGGAGAGATTTATGAATTCACCTTCACTAAAATCGGCGAATGGAAATATCACAATCACACGAAAGCGGAAGTGTATGGAGCAATTATAGTAAAATAAAAACACGCAGACTTTCTAAAAGGTTAAAATGAAATTAAATTCTCTCGTTGAAGAATTTCGCCTTGCCGACATTCAGAAGACGGCGCTTCGAAAATTAGGAATCCGAACGGTTGAAGATTTACTTTATCACTTCCCCGTTCGCTACGGCGATACTTCGCAGATGAAAAATATCGGCTCGCTTGTCGCGGGAGAAAATGTCGCGATTTTTGGAAAAATAAGCGGACTCAAAACAAGCAAAGCTTTCATCAAAAAAATTCCGATGGCGGAAGCGTTCATAGAAGACGAGTCGGGAAAAATAAAAGCGATTTGGTTTCATCAGCCCTATCTCGCCAAAATGATCGGCGAAAACGCGCTCGCCAAAGTTGAGGGCAGAGTTTCGGAGAGAAAAGGCGAACTCTATATGAGCAATCCTAAAATTGAAACTGTTTCTAGGTTACCTGTCGGCGTCGGCGATTCTCTTTTCGGAGAGCGCGGCGAAAGCTACACGCTATATCCCGTATACGCGGAGAGCAGAGGCATAACCTCAAACTGGATATTCCATAAGATACAGAAAGTTTTTAGTCTTGGAATCCTTGATCAAGTGATGGACCCGATTCCCGATGACATCCTTAAGAAATATAACTTGCCGTCCTTGAAAACTTCTCTTGTCTGGATTCATTCGCCTCACAGGGAGAAGGACGCCGAGTCGGCAAGAAAGCGATTCGCCTTTGAAGAAATATTCTTCATTCAACTGGAAAAGCAGAAAGAAAAAGTTGAATACCGGAAAAATCCGGCGCCGATTATAAATAAAGACGAAAAAGATTTGGAGAATTTTATCAGCAGGTTTCCTTTTAAAGCGACTGGCGCCCAGAAAAAAGCGATCACAGACATTCTTGACGATTTTAAAAAAGGTCAAGCGATGTCGCGCTTGCTTGAAGGCGATGTCGGGTCGGGCAAGACCGCCGTCGCGGCGGTCGCCGTCTACGCTGCGGCGACCACTCGTCCGAAAGGACAGGGCTTCGGCAGTTTGCAGACCGCCTATATGGCGCCGACTGAAATTCTCGCCGCCCAGCATTTTGAATCTTTCATAAAATATTTTTCCTATTTAAACATAAGTGTAGGAATTATCACCGGAAGCGGATGCCGGAAATTCCCGTCAAAAGTGAATCCCTTGGGCTGGACCAATATATCAAGAACCCAGCTCCTCAAATGGGTGGCAAACGGAGAAATTCCCATACTCATCGGCACTCACGCTTTGATACAAAAAACAGTAAACTTCAAAAATCTGGCGCTCGTCATAATAGACGAACAACACCGCTTTGGCACGTCGCAAAGACAGAAGCTGGCGAAGAAAAGCGCGCTGGCTCCCCATCTGTTATCAATGACGGCAACCCCGATTCCCCGCACGCTCGCTCTTACGATATACGGCGATTTGGATTTGACTCTTCTTGACGAAATGCCCGAGGGCAGGAAGAAAATTATCACGGAAATTGTTCTGCCGATTGACCGAGATAAAACTTACGAGAAAATAAGAGACGAGCTGAAAGCCGGCAGACAGGCTTATGTGATATGCCCGAGAATTGACGAGCCAGACCCGGCGAAAGAAATGGCGCTACTCGCCAAGTCAGTCAAAGAAGAAGCTAAAAGACTGAAAAAAGATGTCTTTCCCGAATATGAAATTTCCATTCTTCACAGCAAGATGAAGCCGACGGAAAAAGAAAAAGTGATGAATGATTTTAAAGACAAGAAGGTTGACATGCTGGTCGCTACTTCGGTCGTGGAAGTCGGCGTCAATGTTCCGAACGCCACGATAATCGTGATAGAAGGCGCCGAGAGATTCGGTCTTGCTCAACTTCATCAACTCCGCGGACGAGTCATCAGAAGCAATCATCAAGCCTATTGCTATGTCTTCGCCGACACAAAAACCGACAAAACTTTGAATCGTCTGAAGGCGCTCAAAGACGCGAGAAACGGTTTTGAGCTCGCGGAATTTGACCTAAAATTCCGTGGCACAGGCGCGCTTTACGGCCAAAAACAATGGGGCATCTCCGACATCGGCATGGAAGCGATAAAAAACATCAAGATGGTAGAAGCCGCCCGCGCCGAAGCCAAAAATATGATCGAAAAAGATTCCTCGCTAAGCTCCTACCCCCTCCTCCAACAAAAACTCTCCCATCGCCAAACCGAGGCGATTCATTTTGAGTGATTTAAATCCAAGGGGAGTCTTGGGTTAGTTTATAAATTATTCCCAATGTGCGCGATCCAGGACTCTAATCTTACAGATTCAGTACCCGCCGATGGAGATTTTTTTCGTTCGAGGACGAACTCAAAAATCTGCTCATCGGGGCTTCGAGTCCTGGACACAAGACATCCATATGTCTTGTTATCGCGCGTAAAAAACTCCTGCTGGCTTTTTTGTGCGCGATCCAGGACTCGAACCTGGGACCTCGTCATTATCAGTGACGCGCTCTA
>JBBUED010000026.1:0-19034 GCA_038078215.1 Patescibacteria group bacterium
ACTTGCCGTCAAAAACTCCTCCGAGTATCGCCAGATTTTCTTTGTGCTTCTTTTGGAATTCAAAGATTTCTCTGGCCGGAGCGATGAGGTCTTTTCCGTAAGCGAACCCGACTTCTCCCGCGAGGGTTGGTTGAGCACCTTCTATCTTGGCTTCGTCGAGCGCCCTCTTCGTCAGCGACTTCTTCGCCACTAAATATCCGACCCCCTCGCTTCGGAGCTTCCTCCTTATCGGCGTAGCGTCCGCTACTTTCAAACCGTGGAAATTGAAAAAGACGAGCGACTTGGAATCCTTCACGATGTCCGAAATTTTCGCGACTATTTCTTTCTTTTTGTCTTTTGTTATTGGCATCTTTTTAGGTTGTAGTTTGTAGGTTGTAGGTTTTTAGAAAGATATGAATATCCCCTAAGAAGCTAAACAGCTACAAGCTACTTCCTGCTATTAGTAAATAAAAAACGACCTTCATAAAAGGGCGCGAGCGGTAATACTTGAAAAGCGTAAGCTTTTTTAATATCTAGTACCTAAGTCGGACTTATGTTGATTTCTCTCAACCGCCAACCGTCTCTGGCCTTTATTTTTTATAAGTATATTGAAAATCGGGGGGTTGTCAACATACTTGGAAGCTCAACTTCCAAGTTGACGGATTGATGAAACATTCTACTGTTGTGGCAATGATTTCAAATCTTTGCTGTCGGAAGCCGCGTTTATCGCCGGATTTTCAATTTTATAATAGCCGATAACCACAAGAACGCCGAAGCTGAAAGCTATGATTGCCAAAAATCCGAAGGAAAATTTTAGAAAATTTCTGTTTATCATATTTATTTTAATTAAATTATACGCTATCTTTTTATTATCTCAATATCATTAGCGAATTTGAATGTTTCGTTTCCAAGTACCACAATTAATTTCCGGAATAAAATTTTTCTCTGATAAAATTAAGTCCGGAAGACGGCAAACTGAAAAAGCTTTTAAAAAATCCTCCTTGCCGCGAATCGTTGCTTGAATTTGAAATGATCGCCGCGGTTTGAGTGGAAGATGAAACATCTTTGTTACCGTCTATAATTGCCGTTGTTGTCAAGTTTTTTTCTTTCTTTGTTAATATTCTATCCTCTGTCTTTATTGGAATTTTGTTTTCAACAATACCATTCTCAACAGATACTTTATTTGCTTTGGCGATAAAATAACGGATCTTCATAACCACAGGGTCGTTATCCAAATTTGACGAAATGTTTTGAGAATCTTGCGTTGTTGGCGCGCTGTCTGCCAAAATGCCTAAATTCAGACTTATTTCTTTTCGGGAAGGATTCAAAAGAGAAACTTTTCCGCCTTGGACCAAGTTCAATTTCACATATTCATCGGGGAACACGATTTTCTTATTCGGTCCGATTATCGTGTCCGGAGGAAAAACAAATTTGCCGCGGTCGGTTGAGATGATCCAGCCGTTAAGATTAATTTCATGAATTCCTTTATTCCAAATTTCCGCCGAATCGGCGGAAACATTTGAAATTACGACTGACGGATTCACGACTTTCACGCTTGTTCTAGAAACGGCGGAAAGGTCGGAGAGCGACGTGTTCAGCACGACGATATAATCTCCGGCGAATTTATAAGTGTGAGAAACTTTCTTGCCTTCGGCGACGGAACCATCGCCAAAAGACCAGACGAATTTAACGCTCTGCCCGTATGAATCCTTAGGAACCAAAACTTCCCCGTCAAAAACTATCGGTGCGCCGGAATAAGCGAGACGATCGCGACCGGAGCTTGCCTCAAAGCGCGCGGAGGATTTTGAAGGAGAGCTCAAATCTTCCGGACTTGAGTGAGTAGAGATAAAAGACGAAACCCCAGGACTCGGAGTGTCTGAAGAAGCTGATGATGGCTGACTTGAAGAATTTTCGGAAGAAACAGATACGCTCCCGTCCGACCCACCGGAAAAACTTGAATCAATCGTGATAATGTAAGGCGAAAGATCTTTAATATTTTCCGCACCAGCTTCATCTTTTATTGTTACTTTGATTTTATAACCGCCTTCAGACACGGACACCCCTTTACTCGTTTTTCCATCCCAATCTTTACTGACCGATGAAGTGTATGAATCCGTTTTTGTAAAATATTTTACAGCCGTAGTTCTACTGCACACATCGTCAGTAACGACGCATAAAGCTATCGTGTTGAATTTCACAGGAATATTCGTATTAATTTCAATACTTATCTTGCTGTCCGCGACCGATGGATTGAGTTTAGTGTTTTCTTCTTTTCCGTTTAATTTATAACTCACAACTTCAGGTGCGGCCAAAGCTGATGATGAAAAAGAGAGAAAAGTGATTATTAAAGAAGTTAGAAATAATATTTTTATTTTTCTATTCATATATTTTTCTATTATCTTTTACTTCAGTACCCATAAATAAGCTCGTCCACCATTTTCCCCTCGCCGTCATAAAGAGTAATCGCTTCCCTGTCTTTCGCCCAAAGCTCAAAAGGCTGATTCAAAAAGATTCTCCACTTTTTTTCAAAAAAATTTTCATCCGACAAATGATTTAAAACGCAAGAATTGTAATTGTAATTCTTTTTTATAAATTCCTTGCAAGAATAAGTTAAGTTGCCGACATTGTCTACAAAACCTGTAAGCGGTTCTTTGTCTTTGTAGATCACATCTTTGAATTCCGGAGTGTGGCAAGAGTTCATCTGTCTTATGAATTTATAGCAAGTATCGTCCAAAGAAGCGACTCCGTCTTCGCTTTCCGGAGAAGGGCAATTCGTATCGAGAGACGGCGTAAAATCATAGTCCTTCAAATTTTCAATATAGCCAGCGCAGATATTTTCTTTAAAGTTTGTTTTTATTTCAAAAGGTATGCCGTTCGCCACTTTGCCAGTCGTTATTATTACCCTGCTTCCCGGCTCAAGAATGATATCTTCTTGAGGATTCACGCCCTTTGGAATAAAAATTGAAGTTCCTTTTGAGATAATGACTTTATCAGACACTCCTCTAACCTGCCTATCGTTGCCGGTTATGGGAAATAACTTTCTGTCTTTGCCGTTCGCGAGCGACCAACCTGTAATGTTTATCGCTTCTTTATTCCCGCCGTCAGTTTGAAGGGTAATATATTCTTGATTGACACGGTCCTCTCCGGACGCGTTGCCTCTTCCTATTTTCACCGCATCTTTCCATCTTGACGCGGCGCTCTCGCCTCCGGAAACGACTTGTCCGTTTGCCGCAGAAGACGATTTTGAAACTTCGCTCTTCCCCGTCCCCGTTATCTGCCCTCCTATTCCTCCCAATCCGAACTTGCCAATAAGCCAAACTGCTAAAATTATTATCACAAACCACTTCAAGTCCGACATCGGGTTACCTTTTTTTATTTCATCTTTCGCCATATATACATATATAACAGTAATAATATCTTTTATAACTGACTAATTCAAGAAACGCGCGAGAATCTTAATGCTTCTTTCTTAGAGTCCACGGCACTTTTATCGCTTCAATAATAATATTCCGCGACATCTTTGACTTGCCTTGCCTTCGCTCCGTAAATACAATCGGCATTTCAAAGAAAGACACATTGGGTCCGGACGCCAGACAGCGAAATTTGAATTCAATTTGATACGAATAACCGTTCGCCTTTAAGCCCCCAAAGTCGATTTTCTCTAGGATTTTTTTGTCTGTCGCGATAAATCCGGCCGTGAGATCATGAATATTTATTCCGGTCACAATCCTGGCGTAATAATTTCCAAAACGGCTTAAAAACCTTCTCAAAACAGACCAGTTTTTAACCCCTCCGTCTTTCACGTATCTTGACCCTATGACCAAATCATAAGTCTCAGATTTTTTAAATAATTCCGGCAAATATTTCGGGTCATGAGAACCGTCCGCGTCCATCGTCGCCAGCTTTTCAAAATTCTCATTTTTCAAACAATAGAGAATCGCGTCTTTATAAGCATTGCCCAAACCATCTTTTTTACTCCTGGACATAAGAGCTAAATTTGGAAACGACAGCGACATTTTTTTAATTTCCTCCCCCGTGCCGTCGGGCGAATTATCATCCACGACAATTACTTTAACATCGGGGCAATAGGAAAATACTCGCGGTATCAGAGCGCGCACATTTTCCCTTTCGTTATAAGTCGGTATTAAAATAATATTCATAAGGAATATTTTGATGATATTTTATATATCCTAAAAACATCTTCTCCCGCAAGATTATTTATAATGTCGTAAGGAACTTTCAGTGTTTCTAATTTTTCGGCAAAACTCATACTAACGGAAATAATCTCGCTGTTTGCCTTCCTTGTCGTGTCCAAAACATCTTCTCTTATGGGATAGATGTAATAAACATCTTTCCCGCTGACCTCCTGCAAGTCTTTTATTTTAAGAGCCGGACCATTAAGAGCCAGATAACTTGTTGATATAACCGGCAGGCGATAATAATTCAAGTACTTCTGAAAATACCAATACTGGGCAAACCAATTTATCCTGTCATCGTAAATGATGACATTTCTGCCGATAAAATCCTCGTTGCTAAAATTTAAATCAGCGAGGCCTCTTGGCGATTGCTTGGCTGGCAATCTGGCTATTAAATTTTCTCTCATATAAGTTTCAAGCTGATTGAATCCGTAATTTTTCATCCTATATGAGGAATAGGTCACATCTGCCGAACCTATTTTTTTGTAAAACACATTTGTGTTAAAAGCGTAAAATATTTCAAAGGCCAGTATTAGAACCGCCAATGAAAGATAAGCTGGGGTAATTATTTTTCTGAAACGATTTTCTTTTGCCAGAATATACCAATCATAAAGAGCTAGACCCAAAGCAACGGAAGCGAGCGGTGTTACTATTGAAACAAATCTCACTCCGGCGCCAAAAAAGGAGAACATCAAGAAAAAGGAAATAATGTTTATTGCCAAATACAAATCAAACTTTGTGTTCTTTCTTCGGACGATCTTTATGACTAACCACACTAATGAAAATAAAATAATCAAAGCGAAAGGATATGAGTTGCTAGCAAAAATCCCCGATAATGTGGAATTGAAATTCCTCCATAAATTAAAATCGGCTTTTCTTCCCGCTAATGTTATAAAATCATCCGCGCGCATACCGACCATTGAAGAAAGCGCCGCGTCAAGATGACCCCTGCTCTCGTAGACATTTATATTGTAAATTATAACTGGAGATATTATTGAAATAAAAATAACTGCGGCTAAAATAATTTTTATATAGCTTACTTTTTTGAATATTTTTTTATATTCCAATATCGCAAAGACAAAAGGTGGGATCAAGAGAAACAAGGAAGTGTATTTAGACATCAAAGAGAGAGCGAGGAATCCTGACCACAGGTAAAGATATTTTGATTTGTAATCATTTTGCAAGAAAAGAAAAAGGCAGAAAAAAGAAAGGACGATAAAAATTTGCTGTATTCCTTCAAGATATCCGGCTAGCGCCGCCCAAACAGCATATGAGTTTATTGATAAGGCTAGCGCCGAGAGGAGAGCCGCTTTTTTAGTGTAGATTTTTTTTACAAAATAATATATCAGGAAAGCGGATGCCAAACCGGCTAAAATAAACGGCAGGCGCGCGGCAAGCAAGAAAGGGCCGAAAAAAACGAAAAAAATATGTTGGATGAAAAATACCAACGGCGGAGCATCATGAAAAGACAGAAGCGCCCAGCCGGGAGTACTGCCAAACCAATCTATCGGCGTACTCTGTCCTCCAAGCAGACGATCAAACCAGCCGATTGCTCTAAATGAATTTAGAGCATTATCCGAATAAATATCTCCGTAAAAAATTCCGCCGAACCACAGATATAATATAATCAAGCCGAACAGCCCCCCTAAAATATAAGCGATTTTTTTATAAAATGTCATATTCCCAGTTGTTTCCATAAAAAATAAATCATTGCGATATTATTTAATATGTTACCATGAATTGTAATGCCGAAAAACTTGGAAGTTGGACTTCCAAGTTGATTGTTCGCTGAATTTAATATTCAACCTCCGCGCCGTCTATTGTCGCGTTGCCGGAAATACTGCCGCCGTAAACAGCGATGCCGTCGCCGTCTGTATTTTCTACCGCAACATTCGCTACGGTCGTAGTTGAATTATAAAGTCCGATGCCGTCGCCAGACAGAACATTGCTGATAGTTGAACTCGCCAAGGAAACCGTGGAGTCATAAGCCCCTATCCCATCGCCGTCGTAAACATTGTTTATTGTCGTTGAAGCAATAGAAAAAGTAGAATCGTAAATACCTATGGCGTCCGTATCCAATGCGTTACTTATTGTTGACGAAGCGACCTCAACAACGCTCCCGCTGTACGCAGATACCGCTTCTCTCGTAGTACTGGCAAAATTAACATTTTCGATAATCGCATAGCTTTCATTGTTTAACTCAATGCCGAAATTATTGTTTATAAAATCCGTGTTTGTTATTTCAATATCCGCGCCGTTATTAAGATAAACCCCGCCGGTATTGGAAATTACGGCGTTGTCTATCGTGCTTGTTCCGGAGCTTCCCGAAATTCTTATCCTGTTTGTCGTCGCTTCGCTGGAAAAAGAATCAAAAACAACAGTGTTGTCTTCTGCGCCGTTAATATCAAGAACGCCGTCAACATAAAGATTATTTTGATAAAGACTCACCCGCGCGCCTTCTTCTATTGTAAGCGTGCTGGAAGCGGAAACCCTGACTCCGCTGGAAATATAATAACAATTATCAGCTTCCAACATAGTACTGCTGGCAATCGTTTGACCGCCGTTTATGTTTAAAAAACTTACGGAATTACAGTCTCCTGGCGTGCCGAGAATCTGATTTCCATCGGCATCAAATCCGATTTTAATAAAACCGACGTTCGTCCCCCATGTCATCCAATTTTCCGGATTATCGCCGGACGCTTTAGGATTGTAACGCTCCATTGTTTTTCTGTTCGTGCTACTCGCGCTGTCTCCGGCGGTCCAGTTTCCGCCGCTTATTGTCGGCGTTTTGTCCAGCGTCGTGGAAGCGCGCGAAAGAACAAGCTCTTCTCCGCCATTGCCAAGAGCCCATTGAGGCGAGCCGTTGCCGTAAACCGAGACCTCGGCGTTGACGACTATCGTATTTTCTCTGCGTTCAAGAACACGGTATTCATGAGGCGCGATGGAGCCGGAAAGGATTATATAAGGAGCGCCGTCTCGCGAACCGAGCACCCATTGAGATAAGTCAATCGTATGCCCCGTATTATTTTTCAATTCCAACCACTCATCATAAGCGGAAGCGTTTGTGCCCATCCACGCGATTTCATTGATGGCAATCGGGATTGTGGCGATTGAAATCGTTTTCGTGCTCGTCGCGCTTTTCCGGCCGACCGCGCCGACAGCCGCGACTTCAAGCGCGTAATCGGAAAAATCGGAAGCTGTAATGTCAAGCGCCGTTTCCGTAGTCGTGGCGTAGACGCCGTTTCTATTTAACGAATAGTAAAGAGCGCCGGAGACCGGCGCCCATTCAAACCTCGCGGACGTCTCGGCGAGGAGGCAGTCATCGGCCGCCAGAGACCGGCCGCATTGCGGGACGCTTAACACAGGAGCGGATAATTCTTCTTCAGGGATAGACTCAATTTCTGCCTCTTCAATTTTTGCGGATGACGGCGGAATTGACGCTATGCCTCGAGACGCGCGCGGGCCGACAAAAACAATTTTTGACGAAGAGCTTTGGTCGGATGATGTCGCCGATGTTTCTGACGGCTCCGCGGCGATTGCCGTATTGATTACCGATGATAATATCGGCGGCTTGGCAACGGTTTTTCGGTTTGCGGCAGATACGGAAACCGGAGTCGCAACCGCTTTTCTATTGGCGGGAGCCGCGTCAGTCGGAGAAGTTGCCGGTTTTCGCGCGACAACATTTACCGTGGCGCTATTGTTTTCCGTTAAATTCACCTGCGCTCCGCCTGTCAACGATTTGGCGGCGATGGTTAAAGAAGAGGCGGTTGCGAGAGCTGTTTGAGCGACGGTTTTCGCCGCATTTGCCGCGGTGTCGTATGTCCAGACGGTCGCTTTCGCGCCGACTGTTCCCGCGAACGCGACAGCGTCACTGCCTGCGCTTGCCACGGGGTCGGCAACGGCAAGAACCGCTCCCTCCAGCTTGTGCGCGAGGGTGAGCTCCGGCGAAGATATGCAGGACACATTTTCTTTTTGCGAAGTGTTTATCGACAGTCGATTAAGCGATGCTTGAATATTTGAAACAATCTCCGCGCTTTTGTATTTGAGATACACATCTTTGAAATTGTGTCCGTTAGCGTCGTCGCCGTTTTGCAATTCAATGTGAGTGTTCGGCGGCATAATTTTTTTGAAAGACAGTCGCCCGACGACGCCGGCAATGATTTTGTCCGTGTCGGAAGTAAACCACTTTCCTCCGCCGGCAACTCGACTGGCCGGAGTGGCGACACCGTAAACACCTATTGACTCCGCGGGAACGCCACCCGTCTTTCCCGCCACGGTGTCATAAAAACTGTTGGCATAAAAATTGCCCTGCGAATGGGCGACTAGGAGAAGCTTTTGAGTTTTAACCTTTTCGCTGGCGGACTTCAGCATTTCAATCAGGTCGTAATCCTCCACTGTTTCTTTATCAAAAATTTTCTGATAAGCGGACATCAACAGATCGCCGATGCCAGCGAGGTGGGATGGGTTGTGGAGGTAGTCGACGGTGAGAGGTTGGTTGTTGAAGGCGTCCTTAAAATAATATTTCAGAGCATCTCTATTTAAAATGGCTCCGCTTTCATCAGTAAATACTCCGTTAATCGTAGCAATCGTATAGCCTTTAGATGAACAGGTGGAATTTTGCGCTTGAGCGAAGACAAAAGACGGTAATAAAACCATCATTATTACTACTATCATATAAATTTTTAAAAAATTCCCCATAATATAATTTCTTTGAATTACGAAAATATTCTCTTTCATCCCCCTCATCCTTCTGTCATTCCAGTATATGCGGGAATCTAGACCCTCGGTGGTTATTCTCTGGATCCACGCCTGCGCGGGAATGACAGAAATAAAAAAGTGATAAAATAAAGTTTTGAAATTCAAAATTCATAAAATTCTAATTTGATAATGTCAAGAGATTAATGTCGCATACTTCATTTTCTGATTCGCTATAGCTCCCTATATATTTAACAAAATCTTTTCGGAATTTTTTTCTTTCTGATGTATTCCGTTGCTTATTCTCAATAAATCCGTGTAGCTTGTCCCCAATTTCAATAAATTTTTTAATATCGTCGCGTGAAGCTATCTCGCCCACACAATAGTGTGCTCTACTCTGCTCTCTCACTACTTCCGTCACCGTCTCTCTATTAACAATCGATTGCATCGTCTCCATCTGCAGCGCCAACGCATACTGCAACAACACCGCTCTAGTTTTTGCCGAATCGGGATAAGCTTTAAAAATCGCCAATTCCACATCGTCGCGGATGCCGTTTTTGTTGGCATCAATTCCGGCAACGGTCTTGTCCGCCTCCGCTCCGGGATCCGGTGGCAAGTTTTTGCCCACCACATCATCCATAGTCAGTTTCGTCGCGTGAATTTTCGCCACCTGCTCATTGGTCTTTTTGAGATTATAAAAATGAAACATCCGAACAATCACCAAAATCGCAAAAGCCGCGAAAACAACAATAAAAAACCACATCGCCACTTTTCCCACCTTTTTAAAAATAGATTTCATTTTTAAAAGTATACCAACAAAACCCCAAATTCACCAAATTCAATAACAAAAAACTCCGTTTCCAAAGCCAAAAGCTACATCGCATGTAGCTTTTGGGCAAAAAGTGCCGTATAATAATTTAAAATGAGAAAAGATAATTTTGTAGAGGGAGAGTATTATCATATTTACAACAGAACCATAGCGAATTACCGCGTATTCGGCGACGAACGAAATGCGAAATATTTATTGCGGGCATTTTTACTGGCTAACTCAACAAAATCCAGTGAATCTTTTAAATGCCTACGAAACAATCAGCCAAAAGCTACATGCGATGTAGCTTTTGGCTTGGATAAAGCTTTGGAAATACTGAAACAAGGAGAAAGACTTGTGGATTTGTTGTGTTTTGCGATTATGCAGGATCATTATCACTTGCTGTTAAAAGAGAAGAGAGAAAATGGGATAATTGATTTTGTTCGCAAGTGCGATATTTCAATTTCAAAATATATTAACATTAGAAATAACAGAAAGGGTTCTCTTTTTGAAAGTAGATTTAAGTCCAAACACATTGATTCCAATGAATACTTGGTTCATTCATCCGTTTATATGCATCTAAACCCTCTTGATATTATAAGCGGCAAAGAATGGCGAGAACATAAATTGCAGAACTGGAAGGAAATAAGGAAACCTATTTTTGACTATCCATGGTCAAGTTTGAAATCTTTTTTTGAACCGTCTTCCGACAAAAGCTTGCTTTCCGGCCAAGAAATAATAACCGAGCAGTTTAAAAACAAAGAAGAGTATGAAGAATTTTTAAAAGACTGGTCTATGCCTGATTTTTTTACAGATAACGAATTTGAATAAGCCAAAAGCTACATCGCATGTAGCTTTTGGCTATTTATTGGTATCTCTTTGAGTTACGAAACTCTCTTTTCTGTCATTTCCCCTCCCCAGTTTTAAGTTTTAGAAATACCCAGAGTCTAAAACTGTGGAGGGGAGTGACAGAGGGGGACGGGAAAATGATGATTTTGGGTGTTTCGTAATTCAAAGTACTCTAGATTTCCGTGGAAATTTACCCTCGTCAAGGCGGTGGTGGGGATGACAGAAGAAAGAGTTTTGTAACTAAAAGCTCAAAAGCCAAATAAGCTACATGCGATGTAGCTTATGGCGGGCAAAACAAAAACCCCTCTCGAAAGAGAGGGGTTTTTGTTAACCATCTTCTTGGTTTGACTTAACTTTCGCTAAGTCAAACGGCAGAAGTCACAAGAGGTTATTAGAATGTACCTCTAGTCAACTGAACAGGGCTGGTGTAGAAGGTATCAATGCCCCAAGTCTGATTGGTAATAGTTATGCCTCCGACAGTGCTGTCAATGTCCTTGATAGCGCCGAAGAGGGCCTGACTGGAAGCAAGACTTGCGTTGCTTGAATATATTACACCTGTCAATGTGACTGTGTACTCACCGCCATCGCCTACTGAAGAATCCGTTGGCGATACCTGAATGGTAGGAACTACGGCAACGGAATTGGCTGTAGTGTAAGCGCCATTAGCTTGAGTGGTTGAAGCGAACACGAAGCTGAAATCTGTGCCGTCTGCTGTGGCAACCGGCTTAGTTATAGAACCGCCATCAGCTTTAACTTTCAAGACAATCGTGGCGGTAACAGAGCTTGAAGCGACTCCGATAACTCCGGCAGTCCCGACAGATGAAGCGCTAACCAATGACCATTTAGGAACAGCTGAATAGAAGTGTTGGTCATTTCCGGCTATTACGCTTGAAGGTCCGGCATTGCCCGTTGAACCGTCAGGTTTTTCGTAAACGATATCCGCAGCTGTCGCGCCGATGCTGGTGCTAGCTGACTGACCGCTAACCGTTGTCGGGAAAGTGGCTCGGATAGTCAAAGTCTTGGTCGCGTCTTTGGCAACCGCGACTGTCAAACCTGTGAATGAAGCCTTTCCAGCTACTGTCGTAGGAGCTGTAAGCGATCCTATAACAGTGCTGCCGTCCAACAATTCAATCGTTGAAGGCAGACCTGTTGTGGTGGTCGCATTAACAGTAACCTTTACAGTAGTGATTTTTGCATCACCTGTCGTCGCTTTGAAATCAACCGCTTGCATTACAAGATTGGACACTCCGTCAGTTGAGCTTACTTTGCTGTTATTTGACTTCGGGGTTGACGCGACATTGGCTGAAGTCGTCAATGTGGCGGCGCCGGCTGAATTAAAGGTATGTGTCCTCAAATTCGCGGCCGCTGACATATCGGTGTAAGACTGAAGTCCCAAAGTGTCATAAGCTCTTATGTTCTGGGTGTTTCCCGTATATCCTCTCATCGTAAAGACTCTGGCTGTATCGCTTGAGCTGATAGAAGCGGTGTTAACTTTAAAGGTCAAAGTCTTGGTCGCGTCTTTTAGAACCTTAAAGCTCATACCGGAAAGAATGATGTGATAAATATCACTTGAATCCTTGTAGAAATCAGCTGATGAAAGCGATTTGCTCATAAGAAGCGTATCGCCATCATAAGCGCTGATTCCCGTTATAAAGGAAGATGGATTCTGGGCGGTGCTTGAAACAGTTACCGCTACTTGCATATCGGCTCTATCAACCGTCATGTCTGATCCGATAGCCTTAATCTCAATCCCGTATACTGAAACATTGGTCGCGCTTCTGACATTGGCATTGTCAGACGGTGTGGCTGAAAGTTTGGTTGTAATCAAACCTTCCGTTCCTCCAACAGTGCTGACCGAGCTTGCCGCTGAAGAAACTGAACTTGCTGCAACTGAAGAAGCCGCAACTGAAGAAACTGAACTAGCGGCTGTCGTCGTGACTGAAACTGCGTTCAACGCGGTTCTTGTCGCGGCGTCAACCATACCCGTGGCTGAAATACCTTTGATTATTTGGTACTTCATAACGGCCGCTTTCGTAAGAGCGCCGAAGTATGAAGACTCATTTCCAGGCGAGCCGGCTCCTGTTGAAGCGACTTGCGTCCTGGAATCAGTATTCAAGGCTTTCTGCAAATTCGTTACTTCTGTTCCTCTATCGCCTTGTTTAAGGTCTAGAGTGAAATTTGAAGCGGTTGCATAACCGGATACGGCGGCTCTCGCTTGAGCGGCTTTGTCCGATGAAATGATTCCGAGGCTGATAAAGAGCTCAACGAGCTGGCTTAGGGAAACACCCTGAGCGCCTGCTGATGTGGCTCCTACTCCTACAAAGAGTGAAAGAGCCATAGTGAAACCTATTACTCCCGCAACTATTTTTGTAGTTTTTGATTTTGTAAAATAACTCATAATTTTTAAACTAATTTTTCTTAATAATTTCTTTTCAGATTACTTATAAAATTAATAATTTTAGAAAAGAAATTATTTTTGGCTAAAACATTTTAAAATGTTCGCCTGAACGCGATTGACTGGTTTCGACTAAAAACCAACTGTTTCGCGACTTGACTAAACTAACCGGTTTAAGCGATTGAAAACTTTTTACAGTCCCCTTTCGCGCTTTATCACCAAACCGGCCATCTTATATTTTTGCGAGCGTTTATTCGCTCGCAAGATCGACACAAGATTGGCTGGCTTAGCTGACTAAATTTGACCTGACAATCTTTCATTAACTAACAATAATCGAAGAAGATTTTCGGAAAAATTCGCTGGGCTATAACATCTTAAAATCACGCGATGCGTTTTTAATTTAAGATGCTCGCCAAAATGAACTCTATTTAATTTTCAACGACCTTGCCTGTTCCGAACCTCTGAAAAATTTACTTACTTTTTTCTATTCCGCGCTTGATAATTATCTTGAAAATATAACTATCAATCGTAAGTATAATCCCTATCCGGCGGTTCTGCAAAATCAAACTGTGGATAACTGTCAAATCGGCTTTTTAAGCCTTATTTTCGGGCTTTAAAGCCGTTTTTTGACACAATTACCCATCAGCCCGTAATAATCGCAAAAACAAGGGAAAAAGTCAATCGCTGAAGAAGGATGTAGCTTGTAGCTGTTTAGCTTTTTAGGGAAGATAAACTGATGTAAATTCCTAATTTCTAATTGATCTAATTGATCTAATTGCTAATCAATACCCAAACCCCAATGAACAATAGGATAAATCACGGTATTAAGTTTTCTTGTTTATTGTTAGACATTGGGATTTGATTAGGTCAATTAGATAGAAATTAGGAATTTTTATAACCTCTTCCCCTAAAAAGCTACAAGCTAAGAAGCTACGACCTTCTTCCGTCCTTTACTAAACCAGCGAGTATTTGCTCCATCTTCTTTCACCTTCTTTTTTAAGGACACCCTTGTCCACCAAACTTAACAACTCTCTCTGAATTGTCTTTTCGCTGCAATCCGACACAATACTTGAAACATCTTTCACGCTAATTTCTTTGGTCTTTTTCAAAAGATTTATTATAGTTTCGTATCTCTTGTTTTTGTCTCTGATAATGTGTCCTTTACTAAAGGACACATTGTTTTTCTCTTCTTTGTTTATGTCCTTTATTATTAAATGTCCTTTATGTGAATTTGTCTCCAAGACCGTCTTTTTGGATAAACTTTGGTCAGTTCTTCTCATTGTGTCCTTTTGATTTAAATTGTCAGCCGCATGTCCAAATTTGCCGTGAGCGACGGAATGATCTTCGTCTGTTTCAAAGAAATTTTTTGACAATAAAAACTTGGCATTCAGACTTCTTTCTTTTAATTCAACCAATTCAATGTTTTTTTCAATTTCAAACTTTACGATCGCGCAGTTCATGGGAGAGAATATCTCTGAAATATTAGCCGCTTCAAGCAAGGAAATTATCTCAAAAGAGGCGGCGATAAAATTATTCATAGCATCGGCGCGGTTTCGATGTCCTTGATTAGATAAATTTATACTACAAGACAGTAAGCGAGCCACGGCATTTCTCATCTTCCATTTAATCGGTTCATTGTCTGATAGGAAACTCGTGAGCAAGTAAATTGCCGAGGTCAATCTTTCTGTCTTTTTAAAGACAAAGACAGCTTGTGTGTCGTTTTGAAAAATACTCACCGTCTTCAAATTAAGCTTGCTGTAGCTAGTTTGATTTTCTATCTCTTTATTTTTGTTGTTTTTGTCGTTCATTTTGTCTTTTAAAAGCACAGGGTCAATGTCTTTTAATTGTCCCTTATGGTCTTTTGGGTACCCTTGGGGGGTCTTACTGAAAACTGTCTTTTACAGGGGTTCTGTTAGTTTATTTCATGTCCATTATATATCGGACATAAATGAAGTGTAAAGACGCGAATAGCAATAAGTTATAAAGTGGAAAGTTTGTAAAGTTTCTAAAGTGGAGATGAATTATTTTTCTGATATAATATTCAGATTAAAGAAGGTTGTGGCTTTTTAGTTTATAGCCTACCTGCGCAGGCAGGCTTATTAGGAAAAAGGGAAACATTCAGACTTTCTTCCTAAAAAGCTAAGAAGCTACAAGCTAATAAGCTAGATAAAACTTATGGCAAAAAAATATAAAAAAGAATCTAAAGAAATTGACGGCGCAAAAAGCGGCGGCGATAATTTTTTAGGCCAATTAAGCGACGAAACGAGACAAGCCGTCTTCGGAATAATTTTTTTCGCGCTGGCGACACTTTCAATCCTCGCGTCTTTCCACAAGTCCGGCATTGTCGGCAATAAAATCTACGACACACTGGCGAAACTTTTAGGCGTGGGATATTTCCTAATCCCGTTCCTTTTCTTACTTCTGGGAGTTTCTTTCTTGAGAAGCGAAAAAAGAAAGCTCGGCTGGATTAAAATTTCTGGAATAATAATTTTCTTGATTTCAGGGCTCGGCGCCATCGGAGCAATCTGGAGCAAGAAGGGCGGACTTATCGGTGATGTTATTTCCTCCCCGCTCGTAAAACTTTTTGATTTCTATACGAGCATCATCGCGCTCATAGCTCTTATCGCAATATCATTGCTTGTAATCTTTGAAACCAAACTAAACGCGGATTCGTTCTCCTCGTTTGTTAAATTGTTCAGAAAAAAAGACAGCGACGAAAGCGAGGATGACGATGAAAAGGAAGTGAAAATAATAAACGGAAACGGCGATGAAAAAAAAGAAGAAATTGAAAAGACGGCGGAAGAAGAAAAAACAGAAAAAAAAGCGAAGTCTAAAAAATATAAAGAAGATGAAAAAGAAGAAGATGATGAATTTTCCATCAAGACAAGAAGATATTCTTACGGAAAATCCTACGCGCCTCCGCCACTCTCTCTCTTGGACAGAGACAGCGGCAAGCCGGAAGTCGGCGACATTAAAGCTAACGCCAACATTATAAAAAGAACGCTGCTGAAATTCGGAATTGACGTGGAGATGGATGAAATATCAATAGGTCCTTCCGTGACAAGATATTCTTTGAAGCCCGCCGAGGGCATCAAGGTTTCCCGCATCGTGGCTCTTCAGAACGACCTTGCCTTGGCGCTCGCCGCTCACCCCATAAGAATAGAAGCGCCGATTCCGGGTAAATCTCTGGTGGGAATAGAAATACCGAATAGCGTCAAAACAACAGTCGGCTTGGGCACGATTTTAGCAAGCGATGAATATCAACACTCGGCCAAACCGCTTTTGGTATCGCTCGGCAAAAGCATTCCGGGCAAGTGCTATTTCGGCAATATGGAAAAAATGCCACATCTTCTCATCGCCGGAGCCACGGGCTCCGGCAAATCCGTAACGATTCATTCCATAATCACGTCTCTCCTGTTCAGGAATTCGCCGGAGCAGATGAAATTCATAATGATTGACCCGAAAAGAGTTGAATTGACTTTGTACAACAAAATCCCGCACCTTCTCACGCCAGTAATCACCGACCCGAAGAAGACGATTCTCGCGTTAAAGTGGGCGGCGAAAGAAATGGATCGCCGTTACGACATACTTGAAGCGGAGAAGGTCAGAGATATTGAGTCTTATCATCAAAATATACTGGAAAGCAAAAAAGCTGGCAAAAACAAAAACAACGCAGACGGCGGAGAAGAAGAAAATATTGAAACTATGCCCTATCTCGTAATCGTGATAGACGAGCTGGCCGACATTATGCAGTCTTATCCGCGCGAGCTGGAGTCGGCAATCGTAAGACTGGCGCAGATGAGCCGAGCGGTCGGCATCCATCTTATTCTCTCCACCCAAAGGCCGTCGGTAAATGTCATCACCGGCCTTATCAAGGCAAACATTCCGTCAAGAATCGCTCTCCAAGTCGCTTCACAGATTGATTCAAGAACTATTCTTGACACCGGCGGAGCGGAAAAACTTCTCGGTGCCGGCGATATGCTTTATATCGGCGCGGAGATGTCCAAGCCGGTGAGGCTCCAATCCCCTTTCATATCGGAGACTGAAGTCAAGAAAGTCGTCAGATATTTGACTGACGCTTATATGGATGAAATACCGAGCGGAATAAATTTCACTGAAAATAATGAGAAGAACATCGCCTTTGACAGTATGTTTGAAGACGAGAGCATGGAAAAGGAAGATGAGTTATACGGGAAAGCAAAAGAAGAGGTTCTAAAAGCCGGTAAAGGTTCAACCTCTTATTTGCAAAGAAGATTGGGGATTGGATATCAACGCGCCGCAAGATTGATAGACATACTGGAAGAAAAAGGGGTGCTGGGTCCGGCGAACGGGTCAAAACCCCGCGAGGTGATTGGCTCTGAAAATAGCGTTGAAACAATGTCCGAAATGCAAGACGGCATTGCTCAAAAAAATAATTTAGCGCCATAAATCACGGAACTATCTTTTCGTGATTCAAAATTATTATGAACAGAAGAAAATTAAAATTATACCTTAAAATATCTTTAGGATCGCTATTCCTATTTTTAATCCTAGGCTATTCTTTTTATCAATCAAGAAACCTTCTTACGGGACCGGTTATAACGATAAATGAGCCTGAAAACGGTTCAACTTCCGAAGGACAACTGATAAAAATATCCGGCGCCGCCAAAAATATTAAAAAAATAACTTTGAACGACAGGCTGATATTTATTGACGAAGCCGGAAATTTCAGCGAAAAATTGCTGTTGTCGGAAGGTTATAATATAATTAAAATTAGCGCGTGGGACAAATTCGGCAAGAAGACGGAAAAGACCATTGAGCTTGTTTATAAAGGGGAAGGTTTTAGGTTGTAGGTGGTAGGTTTTTAGGAAAGAGTTTAGAAGAAGGTTGTAGCTTCTTAGCTTTTTAGGGAAGATTCAGACCTAAGAAACTACGAGCTAAAAGATAGCAAAATAATTAAACTAAATTTAATAAAATTATGATGAAAAAAGAGAAAAAAGAAGTTGTGCCTAAGACAAATTCGGCGAATATAGAAGACACATTGCAGGCAATAAAAACCAAATTCGGAGATGACGCGATTATGAAGCTTGGGGAAAAACCGCGAGTCAATGTTAACGCGATATCCACTGGGTCAATCGGACTGGACGCCGCCTTGGGTATCGGCGGGCTTCCCCGAGGAAGGATAGTTGAGATATTCGGTCCTGAATCTTCAGGCAAGACGACACTCTCGCTTCATGTCATCGCCGAGGCGCAGAAACTCGGCGGAATTTGCGCTTTCATAGATGCGGAGCACGCGATGGACCCTGAATATTCAAAAAGACTTGGAGTCAAAATAGACGAGCTTCTTATTTCCCAGCCGGACACGGGGGAGCAGGCGCTTGAAATTGTGGAGAGTTTGGTGCGGTCGGGAAAACTTGATGTAATAGTGATTGATTCCGTAGCGGCGCTTACCCCGAAAGATGAGATTGAAGGCGATATGGGCGCGTTCCATGTCGGCAAACAGGCGCGCCTTATGTCGCAAGCCTTGAGAAAACTTACGGCGATAGTCGCAAAAAGCAAGACCATCGTAATATTTATCAACCAAATAAGAATGCAAATAGGAGTGATGTTTGGCAATCCGGAAACGACTCCCGGAGGCAAAGCTTTGAAATTTTACACCTCCGTGCGGTTGGACATAAGGAGAATAGCCCAGATTAAAAAGGGCGAAGAGATTATGGGCGGAAGGATAAGAGTGAAAGTGGTGAAAAATAAAGTGGCTCCCCCTTTCAAACAGACCGAGTTTGACCTTATGTACAACGAAGGAATCTCCCGCGAAGGAGAGATGATCGCACTCGGCGAGAAAATGGGAATCGTCAAAAAAACCGGCAACTCCTACAGCTTCGGCGAGGAAAAATTAGGCCGCGGCTATGATGCCACTCGCCAATTCCTGAAAGAAAACGAAAAAATCGCGAATAAGATATTGGAAGAAATAAAGGCGAAACTTAAAGAGATATAAGGAGAAGGTTTTAGGTTGTAGGTGTTAGGTTTTAGGAAGAAAAAAGAAAATTGAGTAGCTTTTTAGCTGTATTTATGATAGAAAGCTAAAAGCTAAAAGCTAAAAGCTAAAAGCTAAAAGCTAAAAGCTAAAAGCTAA
>JBBUED010000027.1:0-1416 GCA_038078215.1 Patescibacteria group bacterium
GCGGGAGCAAAAACCAAAAATTTTCCTTACCTTTCTTATTTTCCTCGGCGGGGGGGGTGTGGGGGGAGCCGACAAAAAATGGAAAGGAAATTTTTGGTTTTGCTTCGCCGCTATCAGTTTATACATCTATTGTAATATATCACATTATTGATATACGACACAACAAGTTGCTACAATACCAACTGTGGATATGAAAACATCGTCAATTAAGCTAGGAAAGAATATAAAGCGTATTCGTGAGCAGAAGAAAATGTCGCAAGGTGACATTTGTCGTGCCCTAGGTTTTGATCGCGCTCAAATGAGTAATATTGAGAGTGGAAAGGGCAACCCGACACTTGCAACAATTGAAAAAATTGCTCAAGCGTTAGGAGTTTCGAGCGATGAACTTTTGAAATAATATGACCATAGAACTATCCAAAAAAAATTCGGCTCTCTATAAAAAATTTATTTATTTTGCAGCAGACAAACTTCCCCTGATACTATTTTTCTTCCAGACTGCTTTTAGACCTTCTGAATCTTTATACAAGATTGGCAAAGATAGCTTTTGGGTACGCAAGAATTCATCAGATATTTTTGTCCTGAAAGAAGTGTACAAATCAAAAGTGTACGGCAAGGAACCAAGCGGAATAATAGTTGATATAGGGGCAAACATCGGTGCTTTTAGTGTTTATGCAAGTAGTACAGCTGATGTAGTCTACGCATTTGAACCAGAATCATCCAATTATAATCAACTCATAAAAAATATTCAGCTGAATAAAAGATATGACAAAATAATACCACTCAAGGTCGCAGTTGGTCGCGAAAACAAACAGGTGCTTATCTATAAGGGTAGGTTTAATAAAGGTGCGTCAACTACTATGGGCAAAATCACAAGTGAAAATGAAAATGTGAAGATGGTGAGCTTGTCTCATCTGATGAGCAATTCGGACATAGATAAAATTGATCTGTTGAAGATTGACATTGAAGGCGGCGAATATGATCTATTGTATGGACTTCCGAAGGAAAAATTTGACAAAATCGATAAGTTGGTACTTGAATATCACTATGTCGCTGGCGAGTCGTCTATTGATCTGTCAAACTATTTAGTATCGCTTGGCTATAAAGTAAATATACATAAAGGTTTAGGATTCCTTATCGGTACGGGCACCTTAGAGGCGACAAGACAGTAGATCTTGAAGAACTACGACACAAGACCAAGCAGGCATTGCGAACGAATGTGAACGGCTAGTACGAGGTGTTTGCGAAATGTGCGCGGGTTTTCGAACTACCATAAAACGCGGGAGAGAACGCCTCGTCTCGCCGCAAGGACGGAGAAATGAGCGACAAGGTATAACGATAAGTGATAAAATAGAACTAGCTCATTTAGTAGTCTGAAGCGGCGAAGCAAAACCAAAAAATTCCTTTCCATTTTTTGTC
>JBBUED010000028.1:0-25417 GCA_038078215.1 Patescibacteria group bacterium
TGGAGCTGTCCAGCCGTTAACGATAGTCCAAGCCCTTGTTTCATCTTCTCCGGTGGTGAAATAAGTTATAAGATTCAAAAGTTCATACCCTTTTTTGATAAGATTGTTTATACCGTCATCTTCCGCGCCCGCCAAACCGTATCTGAATTCTTTTTTTTCTTCCGATGACAAATCTTTGAGCTCCTGCTCTATGCCCGCGTCAACAAGCACCCACTTGGCGCCTGACGAATTTAGAAAATCCAAAAGTCTAACAAACCTTTCATCATTAATTTCATCAAGATTTTTACCGCCGGCTTTTTTGTTTAGAACATAAAGAATCGGCTTTATTGTGAGAAAATTAAGCAATCTTATTACCGCGATTTCTTTTTCCGAAACTTCAAACGATGACACGAGTTTTCCATCTTGAAGAACCTTTTCCAATTTTGATAAAGTTTCTTGCTCAAAGACTGCGTCTTTATCTCCTTTCTTTACTTCTTTGTTCAGATTGCCGATTCTTTTAGTCACAGTCTGAAGATCGGCAAGAATAAGTTCCAAATTAATGACTTCAATATCTTTCAGGGGATCAATTTTACCATCCACATGAATAATATCGCTGTCTTCAAAAATTCTAACAACCTCGGCAATGGCATCCACCTCGCGAATGTTGGATAAGAATTTGTTGCCCAAGCCCTCCCCTTCCGAAGCTCCTTTGACCAGTCCGGCAATATCCACAAACTCAATTGCCGCCGGTATCGTCTTCGCCGATTTTGAAAATTCAGAGAGTTTAAGCAGGCGTTCGTCCGGCACGGCAACCACGCCCACTGAAGGGTCAATGGTACAAAACGGATAATTCTGCGCCGGCACCGACTTCTTCGTCAGCGCGTTAAAAAGCGTGGACTTCCCCACATTCGGCAGACCGACAATTCCTATTGATAATGACATAACAGCTAATTTAGCAGTTTATTCGGCAAATTGAAAGTTTTTACTCCGACTTGGTACTCCGACTACCAAATCGAAACTTGGTAGTCGGAGTACCAAGTGAATTTTTTGTATATCCTCCTTTTGCACGCCTTAAAGAATTATTTTTTGTATTTGACATGGTCCAGTAATTATGTTAAGTTAGTTAACATCCGACTAGTTTGGATAAACCCCACCACGAGGGCATCGTGGAATATAGTACTTTTTATTTTAAATTTTTTGAAAGAAAAGAAAGGGGAAATTGTATGGACATAAGCATAGGTGAATGGAAAAAATCGTCTAATACGGTGCTGATTTTTATAGTTTTTTTATCTGTTGGAGCAGCTGGTTTCACTTATTTATACATAAAAAAACCGGCTTTCAACATTAATATTGATGTTGCAATCGTAGGTTCTTTGATATGTTGTTTTGCGGCCTTGTTCTTCTTCTTCCGGTTATTGAGAAGGGGGTCTAAAAAACAAGAGATTCCATTAGGTTATCATATCGGTTCCGAAGAACCATTCGGCTGTTAGTTAGTTACCATTACATACCTCTAATTTTATTTCTTAAAAACGGAGCGGTCTGATTTTTTACAGTCAGCCGCTCTTTTCATTTGTTTTCCTTAGCAATCGGTGAATATTGTTTTCCCAGTTTGAAATCTTCATCGGAAATGACCATTGCCCATTTTATATATTGATGATTGCCCTGCGCCCCATGCCATCGCGACAAAAAATCTTTCTTTCCCATTTTGAAATTCTTGCCGTTCCAAGGATCGTTTAAAATTATCTCCCCTTTCTCAAACCCGACAACCACAGCGTAGTGTTCTTCCTCTGCTTGAGGCTCGGCAAAATGAATTATTACAGGTAATCCTTCGGCCAGAAAATTACTGATTTCATTGAGCGACGAATCGTTATTTACATAGCAGTAAAAACCTTCTTTGCGCGCCGTTTCAATCATTGCATTATGCTTAGTTCCCACATCGTGATTAGTATGAGCTTCTTCAGAGAGCTTTTTCTCACTCTTAAAATCTCCCAAAAATGACAAGGCCATCTGAAGAGACGCTGGACCGCAGGTGTGGTCGGTATCTTGCTTGTAAAAAGGTATCTTTAATTTCATGTTTTAATAATACCATAAAACAAACGGGTGATAATCAAAAATTTTGGCGGGGAAATTTTTAATGGTAAAATTACTGTTCTTACATTCTTACATTAAAAAAATAAAAATATGAACGAAATCAAAAAAGATAAATTCGGGCCGGAGTATATTATTGAAGTATATGACCCGAAAATTGGAATGGAAGGTTTTTTGGTTATAGACAATACGACGCTAGGACTTGGAAAAGGCGGAATAAGAATGACGCCGAACGTTACGAAAGAAGAAGTATTCCGATTGGCTAGAGTGATGACATGGAAAAATTCTCTCGCCGGAATACCTTTCGGAGGAGCCAAAGCGGGAATAATATGGCCGGGAGGAAGCGATGAGTTGAAAGGTGAATTTATCAAAAGTTTCGCCAGAGCGATTAAGCCTTTCGTGCCAAAGAAATATATTCCCGGACCTGATGTCAATACCACCGAAAAAGAAATGCTGTTAATTGCCGAAGAGGTCGGCAATTGGAAAGGCGCTACCGGAAAGCCGTCCGATTATTGTTATAAAAATAAGAAAACCGGAAAAAAAATATGCGGACTTCCCCATGAGCTCGGCAGTACAGGCTTTGGCGTGGCGCACGCGACAGCCGCGGCCGCCGAAGCGGCGGGATTTGACATAAAAAAAATGACTGTGGGGATTGACGGGTTCGGCAATGTCGGAGAATTTGCGTTCAGACACTTGCAAGAAATGGGGGCGAAAATAGTTGCCGTTTCTGGGAGCCGCGGAGGCGTGTATGACGAAAAAGGTTTGGATTTAAAAATACTGCTTAAACTAAAGTCTAAAAACAAAGCTGTTACCGAATATCCGACCGGAAGGAAAATTAAACACAGTGAAATTTTTGAATTGCCAGTTGAAATTCTAATTCCCGCTTCCGTCACCGATGTCATAAACGAGAGCAATAAAAATAAAATAAAGGCGAAAATAATCGTGGAGGGCGCGAATATTCCGATGAGAGAAAATATTGAAAACGAGTTGTTCAAGAAAGGAATAATCATAGTTCCAGATTTCGTGGCAAATGCCGGCGGAGTTATATCGTCTTACGCCGAATATAGAGGATGCAATCCGAAACAAATGTTTGAGATGGTGGAAAAAAAGGTCCGCTGTTGCGCGAAAGCGATAATGGAGAAAAGCTTAGCCGAGAAAAGAAACCCCCGCGAGATAGCTATGGAAATCGCCACAAAGAGAGTAGAAGAAAAAATGGGATAAATCGCCGTAATCATGTAATTATCAATTTTCAAACAAAATTCATTCTCCACTCTTCACCAAATGTTAGATGACATCGTGTTTTGTTTGAAAATTATTTAATTGTAAATTCAATGAAAATTGGCAATGATCATTAAAATTTGAGATTAGATTTGATTAGACATTAGATCAATTAGGAATTAGAAATTTACTTATCTTATCCCCGTATCAATCATAATCGTCACTTCGGAAAATTTTCCGTCTTCCACCGTCACATACTCCGGCTTTGAGCCCGTCAAACCGCCCTCTGAATCATTATAAATAATATATTTCCCCGGAGACAGATGAACTGAAAAACTGCCGTCATCCAGAGTCTCAGTATTTTGGGTGACATTGTCCTCCTTATTTTTGACAACAATATTCGCCTTAATCGGTTTGTCGTCGCAACTTGCGTTTTCCTCCATTTGGACGGGACAAACGGGATCTGTTACGACATAACCATTTATACCTTCCGCCGCTGACACGGAATTTCCCCCGCCTTTATCAAGCGAAGCAAAGAAATAAATAATGCCCAAGACGATGAATAATGCGATCAAAACGATAATTAAATTTTTACTTTTCATAATTTCGTTAAATTAAAATCAAGACGAGTTTTGAAAAAACGTGAACGCAATCATTATATCAGACGGATATTGATTTGGTAAATCTAGTCTGTCTCTATTCGCCTATTCGCGCGAATTAGACATTAGAACAATTCCAGCAATTTTTGAACTATCGGATGTTTTTCTTTTTCCAAGCCGTATACCATAGTAAGGCTTACTTGCTCTTTTCCCACGATATCAGCGCGCGAAAGAATCATCAGATGTTTGGAAGTCGCTCTAAATGAAAGCTTGATTTCATCCGCAATATCTCCGACGGAAGCCGAGCTTTCTGATTTGAGATATTTCAGAATGGAGATTCGGCGTTTGTTCGCAAGCGCTTTCAATATTTTTTCCAATTCTTTTTCTTTCATACTCACCATCATACCGCATAAAAAACTATTCTACCATTCGCGCGAATTAGACATCTATATATTATCCGGGGAGAAAAGAATAGTCGGGAATCAAGAAATAAAAAGATGGGGGGTTATTTTAATGTTTCAAACTTCTTAACTTCCTGTGGAAACCGATTGCGAAGCGGTGCGCTTCGCTGTTCAATAAAATTATTTCTTTCTTGTACTTTTTTATAATTTCTTCCTCGCCGAGTATTCTTGCCGGTTTGTGTTTTTCATCCTTAACTACGCCTGCGATTTTCACCTTGTGATTTTCTCCTAAATTATTTTTCAAAACTTCCTCAACGGCGTTTCTCTGGGCGACACCGCCGTCATAAACGATGATGTCCGGCAAAGGCCATTCTTTATGCCTTAATCTTCTTTCCAAAATTTCTTTTAAAGTCGCGGTGTCATTGGCAGTTCCAACACTTCTTATCTTAAATTTGCGGTAATCCGATTTTTTGAGTTCCCCATTTTGGAGAACCGTCATCACTCCGACCATATTTGTCCCGCTTATGTGAGCGACATCATAAGCTTCCATTCTTAAAACAGCCGGTTCCCCAGAAATTATTTCAACAATTCCCTCTTCCGGTTTCTTGATTAGAGCGACATCCTGAATGTGGTTTAGCGCGAACAATGTCCTCTTGGCCTTTCCAGCTTTCTCAAACTCGCGATTCTTGGCGTATTCTTTCATCTGACGTTCAAGTTTTTTAATTATGGCTTTCTTTTTTCCTTCAAAAAAAAGCTTAATGTTGCGGATCGTGTCCGCGTAATCGGCTTTTGATATTTCGCCTGAGCAGACTCCGGGACAAAGTCCTATTTGCCTGTTGAAACAAGGTTTCGCTTTTATAATGCCGCGGAAAGAAACGGATCCGTATGGCGCGCACTTGTCCCTGTAAGGAAAAATCTTTCTTATTATTTTCAAGCCTTCTTTGATAGCCGAGCCGTTCGGATATGGACCGAATTTGTATTTGATATTCAATCCTTCTGCTTGAAGATTTAATTTTTCAAGCTCTCTTCCTCGAACTAGCAAGACGCGAGGAAAATCCTCTTTTGTTATGACGACATAATTATAGCTTTTATCGTCTTTTTCTTTAGTGTTATATTTTGGTTGATGCTTTTTTATAAGATTGGACTCAAGAATAAGCGCCTCCAAGACCGAGTCTGTTTTTAAATAATCAACCTTATCCGTCTTGAAAACCATTTGAGCAACAAATTGCCCTCTCGTGTTTATCAAATCGGCACTGAAATAACTTCTCACTCTGTCTCTGAGAGAAGTGGCTTTGCCTACGTAAAGTATTTCTTTTCCTTTCTTGAATAAGTATACCCCCGGCGAATCAGGAAGTTTTTTAATTTGATCTGTTAACTTCATTTCAAATTTAATTTTGACTTATTTCCGCTTTAGCGATTTTTTCAAATATTTAGCGGTGTGAGATTTAGGCGAATTGGCGATTTCTTCCGGAGTTCCTTTGGCAACCACTTCCCCGCCGCCCGAACCACCCTCGGGACCAAAATCAATCACATAATCGGCATTTTTAACCAAGTCCATATTGTGTTCTATAACGACCACGGTATTGCCTTTGTGAACCAGTTTCTCAAGTATCTCAATCAATTTTTTCACATCTTCATAATGAAGTCCGATAGTAGGCTCGTCCAAAAGATATATCGTCCTTTGCAATCCAGCGCGATAAAGCTCGGAGGAGATTTTTACTCTCTGCGCTTCCCCGCCGGAGAGGGTGGTTGCCGATTGTCCCAATTCCAGATAGCCGAGCCCGACATCGTTCAGACTTTTCAACCTGTCGTAAATCGCCGGAATATCCTCAAAAAATTCAAGAGCCTCTTCCACTGTCATCTTTAGAACATCGTAAATGCTTTTTTTCTTGAACTTGACTTCAAGCGTCTCTTTCATAAATCGCTTCCCGCCACAGACATCGCAAGTCACATAAACAGTCGGCAAGAAATGCATTTCCACCTCAATCATTCCGTTTCCTTGGCAAGTTTCGCATCGCCCGCCTTTAACATTGAAAGAAAATCTGTTCGCTTTCCAGCCTCTGGCTTTGGCCTCTGCCGTTGACGCGAACATATCTCTTATGAATGTAAACGCGCCGGTGTAAGTCGCCGGATTTGAACGCGGGGTTCTCCCTATAGGCGACTGGTCAATCATAATCGCGCGGCTTAAATATTCCGAACCGGTGAATGAATTGCAATTAAATATTTCAGCGGATCTGTATCTTCTTTCCAAGCGGGCTTGAAGATTTTTATGCAAAATTTCATAGACGAAAGACGACTTGCCTGAGCCGGATACGCCGGTGATACAGACAAGTTTCCCAAGCGGCAATTCAACATTCAAATTTTTTATGTTAAAAATTTTGCCTCCTTTTATTTTTATTTCGCCCTTGTTTGATTTTCTTCTTTTTTCCGGAAAATCAATCAGCTTTTCGCCCCTAAGATAGTCCAGTGTTATTGAGCCGGAAGGATTTTTCTTTTCCGTCAAAAATTTGTCCAAGTATCCCGACACTACGACATTCCCGCCGTGAACTCCCGCGCCCGGCCCTATGTCCACGATATAATCCGAAGAATATATCGTGTCTTCATCATGTTCAACCACGATAATAGTGTTGCCAATGTCCCTCAAATTCAAAAGTGTTTTTATGAGACGGTCATTGTCTCTCGGATGGAGTCCGATAGTCGGCTCGTCCAGGACATACAGCGCCCCGACAAGTCCGGAACCAAGCTGTGAGGCTAGCCTAATCCTTTGAGCTTCTCCGCCGGAGAGAGTGTGCGCTCTTCTGTCAAGCGACAAATATTCAATGCCGACATCAATCATAAACTGAAGTCTTGCTTGTATTTCTTTCATCACCACTTTGGAAATATTTTTCTCCCGTTCCGTGAGTTTTACGGCGTCAAAAAATTGTTTACAATCGGCTATTGACTTGCCTGCGAGTTCCACTATATTCACCCCTCCGATAAGCACATGCAAGGACTCTTCTCTGAGCCGCGCTCCGTGACAGAGGGGACACGGTTCCTCGCCGAAAAAGTGTTTCGTCCCCAATCCTTTGCATTCGTGGCAGGCTCCGTAAGGCGAGTTGAAGGAAAAAAGGCGAGGTTCCACTTCCGGATACGAATAGCCGTCATAAGGACACATGAATTTTACCGACATCATTTTCTCGCTTTCCGATGTAACGATTTTCAAAAATCCGCCTGATTCTTCTATCGCTTTTTCAATCGCTTCGGACAGTCTTTCGCGAGTGTTTTCTTTGGACAAGTCAAAATCGCTTAAGAAAAATTCATCCACCAACACATCAATATTATGCTTTTTAGTCTTCGTAAGAATTATCTGGTCGCGGAGTTTTTTTATTTGTCCGTCAATCATTACCGTCTCGTAGCCTTTCGCCAAAAAGTCATAGAGAAGCTGATAATATTCGCCTTTCCTGCCCACAACGGCGGGCGAAAAAATTTTGATTTTCTCGCCGTTCACATCCACCCCCATCACTTTCTTGCTCTTTTTTGAAAGGTCTATTGACGAAACTGTTTCAATAATCGTTTCAAGAATTTCCTCATTGGACAATTTTTTAATTTCTCTGTTGCAAATGAGACAATGCGGCCGGCCGATGCGGGCGAAAAGCACCCTCATATAATCGTAAATTTCGGTGATGGTCGCCACGGTTGAGCGCGGATTGTTGGACCTTGATTTCTGATCAATGGAAATTGCCGGCGAGAGACCGATTATTTCGTCCACATCCGGCTTCTGCATCTGCCTTATGAATTGCCGCGCGTAGGAAGAAAGCGATTCCACATATCGACGCTGACCTTCCGCGAAAATTGTATCAAAAGCCAGTGAAGACTTACCCGACCCGGAAAGTCCAGTAAAAACCACCATCTTGTTTCTAGGCATCTCAACCGTAATATTCTTCAAATTATGAGTCCTCGCCCCCTTCACAATAATTTTTTCATCTTTCTTTTCCATGGAATTTTTATAGCCTAGCTTATCACGGCGTTGACAAATTCACAATAAGATTATAGTCTTTTGGAAGAAGGGGTTTATTTATTTCAGTCATTTTGATACCTTGAAAGGGGGTGATGTCAGTGGTCGCCAAATTTGACGAGTTGGAAGAGATTTTGGCAAAAGGTCCGGATGAAGAAGGTGAAGATAATGATCCGCCAGAATCAGATGATTACTCTGAGGAATCAGGTCCTTAATAATCTTCCGGGTGAAACTGAAATCGCAACTTACGCTGTATTTAGTAAGTTGTGATTTTTTCTTTTGACCTATGGTAATGATTTTTGAATTCAGCTATCAATTCTTTATAACCCATCTCTTCTACAATTTCCCATGCTCGTTTATATTCAGGAAAGGATGATTTTGAGGATTTTTCTATATTTATTTCAAGTTTCTCTTTATCTTTTAAAAGATCTAAATAAATAAATTTAAGGACAGAGTGAGTTATAATATGATTTCTAATCAATTCATTTTCATTAGGAAACATCTCAAGAAAAATTTTGCCAGCAACGACATTTTGAATATTATCAGAGAAAAGACGATGAATTAGCTCGTGTGTGATAGATTCAATAAATTCATCGAGTTCAAACCCGCTTTTTATCACGATAGGATTGCTGAATTGACGATCATTACCGCTTACTATATGGACATCAATTATATTTTGACTGAAATTCAAATTTAACACCTCACAAATACCCTCAAGGATTTTCTTTTCATATTTAGTCCACTCTTCTTTGTATTTTTTGACTCTCTCTTTCACTTCAGTCTCGGTCGGCTCCACCCAATCTTTCCATTTTGGATTGGATTTTATATACGCCTTGAAAATAGGATCTAAAAACCTGTTATATTTTATTCTAATCTTAGGCAAATTTATTTCGGTCATAATAAGCACATATTAGAACATTTGGACAAAAAATACTACATTATTTATGTGTGAGTTAGTGTTTTTATTTCTTTCTCATTATTAACAATCGTCTTCCCCTCTAACTCCTTTATCTCATCCCTCAAAATCGCCGCCGTTTCAAAATCCAGAATTTTTACGGCTTCATTCATTTGTTTTGTTTTTTCTTTAATAAGTTTCGTGGGATTTTTTTCGTATAGTTTTTTATCAATCTCAATAAGCGCTTTGACTGTCTTTTGATGCTTGCTCTCTATTTCATCCGTGATGTCGTGAATCTTTTTCTTTATTGTCTTAGGCGTGATGTTATTTTTCTTGTTGTATTCAAGTTGTATTTTTCTTCTTCTTTCGGTTTCATCAATCGCTTTTTTCATTGAACCGGTAATGTTGTCGGCATACAAAATCACCCTGCCTTCCACATTCCTCGCGGCGCGCCCGATAGTCTGAATAAGAGAGGTTTCGGAGCGCAAGAATCCTTCTTTGTCAGCATCAAGAATTCCGATGAAAGACACTTCCGGCAAATCCAAACCTTCTCGCAAAAGGTTGACTCCGACTAGACAGTCAAATTTTCCTTTTCTAAATTCAGTAAGAATTTGAATTCTGTCTATCGTCTTTATGTCGCTGTGAAGATATTCCGCTTTCACCCCTTTTTCTTTAAGAAATTCGCTTAAATCTTCCGCCATCTTCTTAGTCAGTGTCGTGGCGATTACCCGATTCCCGCGCTTTACGGTTTTTTCCGTTTCGGCGATAAAGTCGGCAATCTGTCCTTTACTTTTTTTGTCAGCGCTTCCCGTTATCGGCCTCACTTCCACGGCCGGGTCAATAAGTCCAGTCGGTCTGATGACTTGTTCCACGACTTGTCCGCTTACCTTAAACTCATACTCGGCGGGAGTCGCGGAAGTGTAAATCACCTGTCCGACCCTTTCTTCAAATTCATTAAATTTGAGCGGTCTGTTATCAGCAGCGGACGGCAATCTGAAACCGTGTTCTATCAAAGTTTTTTTCCTTGAAGCGTCGCCGGCATACATTCCGCCAATCTGCGGAACAGTAACATGGGATTCATCTATGATAGTTAGAAAATCCGCGCTTCCATCCTCCTTGCGCGGAAAATACGAAAGCAAAGTATCTGGCGCTTCGCCCGCTATTCTGCCCGAAAAATGTCTTGAATAATTTTCAATGCCGTTGCAATATCCGACTTCTTTTATAAGCGCGAGGTCGTAACTTGTTCTCCTTTTTAATCTTTCTGCTTCAAGATTTTTCCCCTGCTTTTCAAGTTCTTTCAGTCTACTCGTAATTTCCAATTTTATACTTTTTATCGCTCGCTTTTTTTGGTCTTCCGAAGTGATGAAATGCTTGGCGGGGAAAAGATAAAAAATTTCAACATCATCAATCACGCTTCTGGACACGGCATCAATCTTCCGAATATTCTCAATATTATCTCCCGAAATTTCAATTCTATAAATCACTCTTTCATCAACTGGCATTATTTCAATCGCATTTCCTATCGCCCGAAACATTCCGGGAGACAGGTCGGCGTTTGTCCTTTCGTAAAATATAGCGACAAGGGAGCGGATAAATTCATTCCGGCTTATTTTCATCCCCTTTTCAATTTTCATATTTACCTTCTCGTATTCTTCGGGAGAACCGAGTCCGTAAATGCAAGACACGGAAGCGACGATAATGACATCTTTGCGAGTAAGAAGAGCCTGCGTGGAAGCGTGGCGCAGACGATCAATTTCCTCGTTTATCATCGCCTCTTTTTCTATGTAAGTGTCTGTCACCGGCATATAAGCCTCCGGCTGATAGTAGTCATAGTAAGAAACAAAATAATGCACGGCGTTTTCTGGGAAAAAATCCCGATACTCCTGCGCCAGTTGCGCCGCCAAAGTTTTGTTGTGAGCGATGACCAAAGTCGGCTTTTGGGTTTTTTCAATCACATTGGCAACAGTGAAAGTCTTCCCTGAGCCGGTAACACCGAGAAGTGTTTGGTGTCTAAGCCTTTTTTTCAATCCGTTTGCGAGCGATTCAATCGCTTTTGTCTGATCCCCCGCAGGCTTGAATTCGGAATGAAGTTTAAAGATTGACATAATGAAAGCATTATGCTACAAACAAATAAGAAAGCAAATAATCTAAAGAAGGGTTATATGTTCTTTTACAATATAAAAATGCTATTACTTATACTTAACTTACTTCAAAAACAAAAAACTTGAAAGGAGGTATTATAAATGATCATCTGTAACGATTCTCGACAATATTATGTCAGTGATCTTGTTGCTGAAACCCCTATTTACCGTCTCTATCTTTGTTCGCAAGATGGAGCTATGCCTAAAAACTTGCTTCAAATTGCGATCGGGATAGAAAACAACGGGGAGCTTGATCGATCAGTATATTTTCTCAGGACTCTTCTGCTTCATGCTGAAAATCTTGAGGAAGAATACGCTCGCGTAAAGACCGACCAGAAAGACATGCTTAATTACCAGTTTTGTCTGCCGGAACCTGTAGATAGTTTCTTGCATGAAGAACAAGGCGGTCGTCGCATTAACATTTTGGGCTTCCGAAATGTAGATGATGTTCGTTTGATGGTACCGCTGCACAATATTGTGCATAGGGATCAGCGACGCGTAGATTTGAGAACAAGTGTTTGGATCATGGGAAAACTTCTCAAGATTCTAGCATTCGCTCATGATGCCAGCGTGTCAGTCGGCGAAATTTCTCTTGGAAATATCCTGATAGAACCTGACCGACACTATGTTGTTGTTTTCAACTGGGCATCCGCTCAGAAATACAACGATGGTGTGCCCAGTTCGGTGATTCGAGAAGAAATAAAACTTGCTGCACAATGCGTCATTGAGACGCTTGGTGGCGGAGACCAAATCATTCCAGATGATGGTAGCGAGCAGCATGCAAGCTACATTAAATATTTGGAAAATCTCGCCCGAAACGGCGATCAGAACGCGGAAGAAACTCATTATTCATTCTATCAACTTGTCGATGGGCTGTGGCCGCGTGGCTATCACCATTTTACATCGCTGCCTCGCAGGTAGCGAAAAATTGAGAAAGAGAGGAGAAAAAAATATGGGACATCTTACGTTTTCGAGAACTGCATACACGGGCGCAAAATCAGCGTTGACCGAAAAAGGCAAATCATCTACCGCAAGAGGCGAGCAGAAAGTCAAAGAGACTGGCAAGCTCGATCCTCTTGTCGATCCGGCAGAATTTGGTGTGGTGCGCGAATCGCGCATCCGCTTTGAAGAACAGTCTGGCGGATTGTTTAAGGTAAATGTCGGCACACCCGTGCCGATTGAGTATCGTCTTGACACCACAGGGTCTATGGGCAGCAACGTTGAGGGGGCGCTTAAAGCGCTCCCATCAATCTGCGAGCTCACAAGCTCTGTTCTGCCTGGACGCGATCCGCATTATTGCGCCAGCATTTTCGGAGACATCTGCGACCAATTCATACTGTGTCGCGGTCAGTTCGAAATGTTGGCCGATCGAATGGTGAATCAACTTACGTTGATGCACCCTGAAGGTCAAGGTGGCGACACTCCAGAAGCTCCATACTACGGAATTTTTGGCGCGACCTATCTCACACGGGCATACATACAACATATCGGCATGAAATCTTTCGATTTCACGATTACCGATGCTCCGGGGCGCGATACTTTGGTCATTGACCACTTGAAGCGAGTCTTCGGACCACAAGTGCTCGAGAAAGCCAAAGAGAACGGCCATCAAATGAATCCTCGGGATTTACCGAGCGTGCATGAGATGGTCCAAGATCTGCGCAAGCGGGTTCATCCGTTTGCTCTGCTCGTTGGCACTGGAGCCGAATCTTACTGGCGTAAGCTGTACGGGAAAGAACACATTGTGATTCTTCCGGTAATCGAGTATGTCCCGCATGTTATGGCCGTTATAATCGGTCTTTCTGAAGGGACACTCGATCTTCAATCTGCCGTGGATTTTCTCACCTCAAGCAATCTCCAGAAAGCCGATGCTCGCAATGTTGTGGACGCGGTATCCGGTATTCCACTTGGCGCGCAACGCGCGCTTCCAAATTTCAAACGCATGCCAAACGGGGGCGACCTGTTCGCAGCCAAAACCGACCTCTGGCCAATTGACCCGAGCAAGGCGCCGGCAACGAGCAAGAAACAAAAAACTGACGAAACCAAACCTTCTGGCGGTTGGCTCTAAACAGCACAACCGAATCGAGGACGACATGATTCATGAAAAAAAAATTTATACCGTTACGGACCTCGGTCCTGGTGACGGCGGAAAAGGTGGCGTGGTCCACAAGATCAGCCACATGAAGCATGCGCATACCATTGTCAAAGTAGGAGGCGCTCAAGGCAGTCATGGAGTAACAACTTCCGCGGGAGACAACTTTGCTTTTAGTCAGTTTGGGTGTGGTACCTTTGAGGGTATCAAAACTCACATGACAGAACGCATAGTAGTCTCCCCGGAGGGAATTCTCAATGAAGGTGAAGCTTTGTATTACGATTGCGGCATACGCGATGTTTTCAGTCTTCTTACTGTGGACGAAAATGCCATTTGTGCCACACCATTCCATGCAATATCTTCTCACATAAAAGAATTGGCGCGAGGAAATAATCCTCGAGGAACAATCGGTAGCGGTATTGGCGAAACTTATCGTTACGCCGAGCGTTATCCGGAACTTACAATCCGGGTAAGCGATCTCAAGAAATTCGGACTTAAAGATCGACTGGCAGCAGCTCGTGAAAAAATTTCCGAAGACTTGCATCCGATTATTGCCGAAAAATTTCTTCCAGCTGATCAGGAACAGGTAGAAGAAGAAATTGCCTTACTCAACGATTCCGCATTTATGGACTTCACAATCAAACGATTTAGAGAGGTTCCTAATCGAGTCAAGATCGTTGATGGGCATTATTTTCGTCAAATACTTGCTCGTGACGGGATTGTTGTTGTTGAGAGTTCGCACGGAGTGCTTACAGACCGCTATCAAGGATTTCATCCTCATACAAGCGCTATAAGAACATTGCCATGTTTTACACATGCAATGCTTCATGACGCGGGTTACGATGGTGAAGTTGTAAATCTCGGAGTTAGCAGGGCCTATCAAATTAGACATGGTGCCGGTCCAATGCCTACAGCTGATCCTGCGATGAACGGAAATTTGTTGCCAGGCAGTCACAAATCAGAGAATCGGTATCAAGGAAAAGTCCGTGTTGGTCCGTTGGATCTTGTTTTGCTCCGCTACGCTATTGCGTCTTGCGGTGGCAGAAAAGCATTTGATGGGCTTGCAATAACATGGTTTGATCAGATCCAAAACAACGGATTTTGGCGAATCTGCGATCGGTATATTAACACCAGCAACTCTACATTCTTTTTGCCGTCAGGCGAATTGCGTGTGAGATATGGCGCTGACGAAACGCAATTGTATCATCAGGAAAATCTTGGGCGGCAGTTGGGGGACTGCGTGCCAGAAATCAGTGAATTTCCCGTTTCTTCAAATTCCAGCCGAGAAGAACTTTTCGATTGGTGTGCGAGTATTTTGGGAGAAAAGTTGGGTATTAATGTTCGAATGGTCTCATTTGGACCATCCGAACAAGGTAAGGTTTGCAAATAAACATTTTGAAAGGAGATGCGATATGGAAGAAAAGAATGTAAAAGAAACAACAGAACCACTGGATTCCGATCCGGTGGCTGCCAAATTAAAAAACCTCGGTCTCGCAGAAGATGTGATTTCAAAAATCAAATCTGAACTCGGGGCCGAAAGCGAAAGCGACCTAACTGGACTTACAGAAGAGGACCTTGTTGGTGTTGGGATGAAAAAGTTACAAGCTCGCAAATTGGTTGCGGCTCTGAAACCCCCGCCAACTGTGGCAAGTCCTGAATCGATCAGTTCCGGGCCAGTTGCAGCCGTATCATTTGATGAGGTTTTACCCGCAGTTCCGACAGACGCTTCCTGGTTGGAAGCTCTTCGGACCGGCGGTGTCCTGAAAGTCGATCAATCAACGGTTATTTCGGTAATTCGGGCAGCCCTTGCGCATCGTGCCGGACTCTTCGAAATTCCAGATAGTCTCGTTCGACTGATGGAAAAATTCGCCGATGAAAACGACGATCAAGTCGATCCGGAGTTTTTCAAGCTTCGGAAACAGATGACTCGGCGCAGTTATGCCGAAATCTTCGAAGCAATCGATGGTCTCGATGGTAGCTACGTGACCGAGGGACGCAAAAAGCAACTCTTCAGTCGCGTAGACCAGTACCTCTGGCCGGCCATTATCGCTTTCTACGACCAACTGCGTTCATGGCAAGAAGCCTGGGTGCAGGGTGCGGGAAATCCGGCTCTGATGATGAGCGCTTTGATGGCAGCGTCTGGCGGGGGAGGCATGGCCTTACCGCCCGGAATGATGCAGCCACCTGATACGGGTATT
The DNA here is from genome assembly GCA_038078215.1 of Patescibacteria group bacterium. Classification (GTDB taxonomy): domain Bacteria; phylum Patescibacteriota; class Minisyncoccia; order Phycocordibacterales; family GWA1-40-21; genus GWA1-40-21. Next base: position 15,606 of record JBBUED010000028.1, read on the forward strand.
TTACGCGACAATGCAGACGCAGTAGCAGACGCTGTGAACCGGGTTTTTGCCGGAACAGGTGTGCAGATTGCGGCAGCCCTCGCTTATGATGCCTCCAAAATCAAGGGAACGCTCGAAAATTCGAGACTCCCGGCGCTTACTGGTGCCGCAAACCGCGATCAAATGCTCAAGCAATTGGGCGTTGCGGTTTCGGCCACTTATCCGCGTCTTGAGACGAATCTTACGCGGTTTGTTCTCGCCGTTATGCGAGCAAAGGACCAGCCGTCAGGCAATGAAGAACTCCAGTATTTTGGAGCCCTCTTCATGCTTGGTTCCCAGATTCCCTGGGACCAGCTTGGTGGCAGCGCAAGTCCGCGTCGGACTACGGCTGGCGTTTCCGGTATTGGAAGCGGTCGCCGTAGCAACGAGCTGTAATAGCATTTTTTAGTACATTAGACCTACGGGTCATAGGGGGCCGGATAGCTTTTTAGTTGTCCGGCCCTTTTCATTTGGAAATTTTTGGTAGAAAAACACGACTCGCAAATAACTGTATTGCCGTGTTGCGATAACCGGAGTCCCAAAAAACACTATCGCCGTCAATCTTGTCGGCGTGCAGTGTGTGAATACCGCCATAGGATGGATAAAAACGTTCATATCCTTTGTGCATAAGACGGTACTGAAGTGTGTCCCGTTCAAGTTCTTCAAGATAAAGTTCTCTGGCTTCTCGGCCATGAATAACCTCGTCTGTCTCTAAAAAATACGGCATCAATAATTTTTTTCTTAGTTCATCTATAGCGCTTTGATCACCTTCCCATACCCCACCGAAAATCACGTGGGTCCACCATTTCTCTCCTAAGGTTACTTCGGGTTTTTCGAAATCATGGATAACAAGACCTTTTTTGATTTCATCTAGCCAGAATTCAGTTACAGCCCCGTGAATCTCTTTGTATTCAAAAATTGTTTTTAATTTATCATGTATTACATCGCGCTGACTGAAGGGGGTGCTAGGTTTTATCATTACAGCGATATCAATATCGGCATTATTCATTCCATATCCCTTAAGTCGGGAGCCGTAAATAATGACGATGGGATAGACATATTTTGAAAGTTCAGAGTCTGTTTCAATTTTGTTTATCATAGTTTTAATATCTTGGGTCTGTAGTTCTATTGATTCAAGATTTTCTGAAAAAGGTTTAGAGAGGTCAGGTATAGTTATCTCCAAAGTATTGAGCAGTTCTATATCAACGATTTTAAGCCTGAACAGCCTGCGGAAAGTTTTTAATAAAACATCTTTAGTTTCCGAAGAATTTTTTTGCCAAAAAGAAAATAGCACATCTTTATAATGTTCATAAAGATTTTTAGCATTTTCAATATCATTGGTAGCAATAGTCTCAATGGCTTTTCGAATACCCTCGATAAATGATTCTTGAGTGGAAACATCAGCTTCTGTTGAGACAAACTCCGTAATAACAACATCATCAAACTTGCCGTTCTGTATTGCCAAACAAATATTGTCACTTGTTGAGTTAATGATCTTTCCCCTTTCCTTGTCTTTCAGCCATTCCAATCGTTTTTCAGTGATAAATTCGTTATTCTCCACTGAATCAATACGGACAAAATCATTGCGTAATTTATTTTGTACGGATGAAAATGATATAAGATCATTGGATCCGTTTTTTATTGTCTCTTTTTCATAAGAAATAATTTCAGTAGCCAACTTCTGAATCATCTCATCTCGGGACGATTGCATTCTAGATGATTCTTCTTGACCGATAAATCCTAAATCATACAAGACCGGAATTGTATCCTCTATGCTCTGCTTAAGAACTTCATCTCTACTTGCCTCTAAAAGTGTCAAAGCGTCTTCGACTGTCATCATTCCTTTTTCTACGAGTTTGGGAATAAGGTGCGCCGCTTTGACGACTCTTGGCAAATCTCCAATACGCATTTCTGTCTCTAAAACATCGCCATCAACGAAATTTGCTCTCACGTCCTGAACATTCAATAATGAATGCCACGCACTCATATATGCCCCCTTAAATTGTTCAGTGCATTGTGCCAATTTATCATTAGAAGTTTCTTTTGATATGTTTGGCAAAAATTCAAACGGGATATAAAGGGTCGCGCGCCTGTAATCTGGATTTTGCAATAATTCTGAAAGTGATGCGTAAAGATCAGCAACCTCATCTTCTGTAACCTCATTAGTGGACATTGCTTCTTCCAAGGATGTATCCGGTCTAGGTAGTCGGGAGAAAATAATATTAAGCCGTGTTATCAGTTTCCTGCGATCTTCCACTTGTTTGATAAAATCTTTGTTGCCAGATAATTCCCCCGGCCATACTTTAGTTGTTTTTTCCGGATCGAGTAAAAGTAACTCCACCGGAGGTGGGATTATTTCTATATGTTTTGGATATTCTATACCATTTTCCAACCCTTCTAAATTCATAAGGATATTATATACAATCAAAAACAATTAAAGAAATTTTAAAAAGTTATTTTAACATAATAGTGACGGTTAACCTCCTAGTAAATGGGAGTCAGTTCTTTATTGAATTAACCGGACAGTGATTTGTTTTTTTATATTTTTCCAACTCGAAAATTCAAAGTTCAAAGATTATTTATATTTTTTCAAAAAACTTTCTTTAAATTCCGAAAAATTATCATCCAAAATTGACTGCCGGATTTTTTTCACCAAATTAACGATGAAATAGAGATTATGGATTGAAGCCAAAGTGTTCGCTAAAATTTCTTTGCCTCGGAAGAGGTGTGAAAGGTAAGCTCTGGTGTAATTTTCGCAAGTGTAGCAATGGCAGTCCTCGTCAATTTTTGAGAAGTCTGAAATAAATTTAGCGTTTAGAATATTAATATTGCCCGACATTGTGTAGAGCGAGCCGTTTCTGGCGATCCTTGTCGGCGAGACGCAATCAAATAGGTCAACTCCATTTTCTATACCCATAAACAAATCTTCTGGCTCGCCGATGCCGAGCAGGTGTCTCGGCTTTTCTTCAGGCAATATTCCACTCACCCATTTCACAGCGGTAGACATATCTTCTTTGGCGAAAGAACCGCCGATGCCGAAACCGTCAAAGCCCTTGCCATCAATTTCCATTTCCGAGATTGCCCGCGCCGACTTTTTTCTTAAATCTTCTTCCCTTCCGCCCTGCACAATTCCAAACAGCGCGACTGTTTTATCTTTGTTTAATTTAATGTGTTCTTCCAGACATCTTTTCGCCCATCTGTGCGTACGGTCAAGCGCCTCCTCTTGATAACGAATATTTTCCGCGGGCGATGTGCATTCGTCAAAAGCGAAAATGATATCGGCGCCCAGGTTGTGTTGAATCTGGATTGATTTTTCCGGAGTGATGTAGTGGATTGAGCCGTCCAAGTGCGACTTGAAAGACACTCCGTCTTGACCTATTTTTGCCAACCTCGGCGCATCAGAATCGTCAAATCGCTCTGGAATCATAAGCGACGGGTCGGTGATCTTCACTACTTTGGAGATTTCTTTGCCATACGCGGCGCCCAGAGAAAACACCTGAAACCCTCCCGAGTCGGTCATCGTCGGTCCTTGCCAATTCATAAATTTTCCCAGCCCACCCGACTTGGCAACAGTCTCATCACCAGGTTGAAGATAAAGATGATAAGTATTGGCGAGGACGACTTGCGTTCCTAAATCCTTCAATTGTTCCGGCGTAAGCGCCTTCACGGTCGCCTTAGTCCCGACAACGACAAAAGCCGGTGTTTGGATTGAACCATTGGCAGTTTCCAAGACACCGGCTCTGCCCAGCTTCCCTTTAAGCCTTTTTTCAATTTTGAATTTAATAGCGGACATTTTACCGAGTTATCAAGTCTAAAGTTATAAAGTTCATAAAGTTAAATGCCAGGACATAAAATAATTTAAAATCTTTCTTTTCCCTACTTTATAGACTTGGTAACTTTATAACTTTTTCGGCGCTATGCCTAGAAGCTCAACCTCAAAAATAAGAGTCGAGTTCGGAGGGATAGAACCGACGGCGGCGCTTCCGTAGCCGTCTTCAGGACTGATTACGATTCTTTTCTTCTCTCCAATTTTCATTCCTAAAATGCCATTGTCAAAACCTTTAATGACTTGTCCGACGCCAAGCGTAAATTCAAACGGCTGGCCTCTGTCTAATGAGCTGTCAAACTTGGTCCCGTTTTCCAAAGTGCCAGTGTAATGAATAGTCACCACATCGCCCGTTTTTGTCGCATCGCCCGTCACATCGCCGACAATATTTTCATTTTGCATTTTATTGTTATCATTAGGATTAATTTTGCTCGTAAAACCCTTGCTCCAGAAAAACAACACTCCCACCGCCGCCAAAGCGACAGCCACCGCTATTATTTCATTTCTCTTTTTCATAATTATTAAAACTATTATCTGATAAAAAACAAACTTACTCAAAAGACTGTTTTTAAAAGTATACCACAAAACATTTATTACAAAACGGGAAATATGCAAAAGAAAAAAATACTGCTAAAATGTTATAATACATTTAACATTAAAGCAAAAAAATCCATGAAAGAAAACGAATCAAAAATAAGCCGATACCAAAAGCTATGTTGTGAAGCGGAACCGCCAATGACGCTTCAAAAAGTTGAAGAAGCGATAAAAAAAAGAATGGCGGTTATAAATGATGAATTTGCCTCCGGTTTTGAATTGGTCAAAAACTACCCGCGTTCCGTCACCTTCTTCGGTTCTTCAAGATTCACCGAAGATAATGAATATTTCAAACAAGCCGCCAAGCTTTCCGAACGAATAGTAAAGGAGCTTAATTATGCCGTTGTGAGCGGAGGAGGTCCTGGAATCATGGAAGCCGCCAATAACGGCGCGTATAAAGCCGGCGGCGATTCGTTGGGTCTTATAATAAAACTTCCCGAAAAATTGAAAGCGAACGGTTATCTTACTGATTTTAGGGAGTTCGGTTTTTTCTTCGTCAGAAAAGTGATGCTTTCGTTTTCGGCGGAAACTTATATTTTCTTTCCCGGAGGTTTTGGAACTATGGATGAATTATTTGAATTGCTGACTTTGGTGCAGACGAAAAAAATACCTAAAGTCCCGATTATTTTAGTCGGCAAAAAACATTGGGACAAAGTGGACGAATTTATGAGAGAAACTCTTTTCAAAGAAATAAAAGCGATTGACGAAGATGATATGGATATATATAAGATAACTGATTCGGAAGACGAGATAATTGAGATAATCAAAAAGGCGCCTCTACGCAAGGAGTAGGAATTAGAAATTTACACCTCCTCTTTTCCTAACACCTATAAACTAGTCACTATAAACTAATTCTGCTACGATCTACTCTTTCCTATTTTAAAAAGTTTTTTTGCCCACTTATCTTTTTTCTCTTGGGAAATATTTTTTAGAGGCCCGATTTTCAAAATCCGAACGGGTGAAAATCCGGCGAATTTCAGAACTCCTCTTTTTATTTCATTAGTGGAATCGCCCATAAAAATTCTAGTGATTACAGGGTGAGAATCGGAAGCAACCGCTACCAAAGCTGATCTTCCTTTGAGTCGCTTAATCCAACCGAAACCATTTTTATTAAAATTGAAAGCGAACCCGGGTAGCCACATTCTGTCAAACATGCCTTTGAGCAGAGCTGGCATTGTTGACCACCAGCTTGGATAGAAAATTACGAAATGATTGCACCATTTAATATTTTCTTGAACCATTACGAGATCCGGTTCAAGCGTCTGTATTTCTTTGTATCCTTTATGGAGAATGGGATCAAATTTCAGATCGCCGATATTGACCCTTTTTACTTCGTGTCCCGCTTCTCTCGCGCCTCTTTCGTAAGAATCCGCAAAATAACCTGACTTTGTTTCTTTGTCCGGATGCCCGAGAAGGATAAAAATTTTCTTTTTCACCATAAAGAAGCTGATTTGCTTTCTATTAAATTTTTAAACTCCGATACGAGTTTATATAAAAACTGAATCTTATAATTTATTTACACAATAGCCGCGATTTTCACTTTGAAAAAAGGCTGTCTGTGCCCGTTCTTTTTGTAGTATCTGCTTTTCTGTTTATATTTTATGACGGTCACTTTCTTCGCTCTGCCTATTTTTTCAAGCACTGCTTCAACTTTGGCGCCGTCTATGTAAGGCGTTCCGATAGTGGTAGCATCTTTGCCGTTATCCACAAGCAAGACTTTATCAAAGGTGATTTTATCGCCTTCTTTGTATTCACCAAGTATCTTCTCAATGTTTACGCTTTCGCCAACTGATACTTTATATTGCTTTCCGCCTGTTTTTATAACCGCAAATTCCATAATTACTATATTTTACATATTCGCGCGTTAAATGCAACAAGTTAAAGTTATCAAGTTTATAAAGTTCGTAAAGTTTATAAAGCGAGGAAAAGAAAGATTCTAAATATTTTTATCTCCCGGCATTTAACTTTATAAACTTTATAACTTTCTACTTTACAAACTTATTCCTCTTCCGGCTTATCAATCGGCAGGGCTTCAAACGCGGAAGTTATTCCTGTAATCCTCATCACATCTTTGTCAATTTTTTTAAACTCTTTGCCGGACGCGTTGAAATGGTTGACTGTCGTTGTCAAAGAATTCCCGAGTTTTTGATGATATTCTTCGTAGCTCCTCAAATGCTTTTGCAAATCTTCAACATTCTTTCTTATTTCTTTAGCGGATTCCTCTATCTGAAGCGCTTTGAGTCCTTGAAGCACGGTCTGGAGATACGCCAAGAAAGAAGTCGGCGAAACGATAATGACATGCTTTTCCTTGAACGCGTATTCAATCAAGTCCCTAGTATTCACCTTAACGGCGCCGACTTGCGCCACGAGCAAATCATAATAAATAGCTTCGTGAGGAATGAACATAAAAGCAAAATCCATCGTCCCCTCGGACGGCTTCACATATTTTGAAGTTTCGTCAATCCTGTTTTTTAGGTCGGCTTTGAAAGCTTTTTCCAGCCGCTCTCTTTCAGCCGGATCTTTTTCTTCACTCAAACGATTGTAATTTTCCAGAGAGAATTTTGAATCAATAGGTATAACCTTGTCTTTCACGAAAACCGCCGCGTCCACGATTGTCCCGTCCTTGAACGGATATTGCATTTGATAACTGCCAGGCGGAAGAACATTTTTAAGCAAAGTTTCCAAATAATACTCGCCCAGAATTCCCCGTTGTTTCGGATTTTTCAAAATATCTTGAAGGGATTGAAGCTGGTCGGCGAAAGACACGACTTGCTTGTTTGTCTCATCAAGGCGGGTGAGCCTCTCCGTAATGTCTCTGATTATTTTTGACGATTCGGCCGATTGGAAACGGATGGATTCGTTCACCTGCTTCGCTGACTCTCCGAGTTTGTGGTCAACTGTCCTTGAAAGCTCGTTGATCTGTTCCAAGAGAAGCTTGAAGCCGGTTTCATCTGCTCCTTTTTCCGGTTCCTTTTTGCTTCTAATGGCAAATCTAATAAAGAAGACATTAAAAATCCCGATAAGAAATAAAATTACCAATAAAATTACAATCAATTGGTTAGACATTTGGACATTATATCAATACAAACTTAAATGTGATAGTATTGTTGGAAGGTTATAAAGTTTATAAAGGGAAGCTTTTTAGCTTGTAGCTTGTTAGGGAAGAAGCAATTAAAAATTATTTCTTGTCTAAAAAACTAATAAGCTATTATTCTAATAAGCTAACAAAAAATATGTTGAGCAAACAAATCAAAGAAGAAGTTAAAATAGCTCTGCTTTCCAAAGACACTGTTCGCTTGAGCGTTTTGCGCGGACTTCTTGCCGCTTTCACTAACGAACTGGTCGCAACCAAGAGGAAACCGCAAGAAGAACTTTCCGACGAAGAAATAATCGCCGTAATCAGAAGAGCGGTTAAACAAAGAAAAGATTCTATTGAACAATTCAGAAAAGGCGGACGCGAAGAATTGGCCAAAGCGGAAGAAGACGAACTTAAAATTCTTGAGGCTTACCTGCCAAGAATGATGGACAAAAACGAAGTAAAGAAAAAAGTTGAAGAGATGAAAGCAAAGCTCGGCATTGCCGACAAATCAAAAATCGGCCAGCTTATCGGCGCGACAATGAAAGAACTGAAAGGTCTCGCCGACGGCGGAGATGTAAAAGAAGCCGCTGAAAGTCTTTTCTGACTTGGAAACGAAACATCCAAGTTGCTAAGTTGCTTCATTAGTCACTTGGAAGTCCAACTTCCAAGTGACTAATCGGATAGCTTAAACCGATAATCTTTTTTTGCCCAAATCGGTCCGGCGTAGTCTACGCCGATTCTGGCCGTTCGTTTTATTTTTTTCTTATCTACTGACTCTCCCCTGTCTTCAAACCAAAGACCGGTTTCAACGGAAGCTTTTTTGCCGTTTAATTTTTTGTCTATCTTTAAAAATTTCGTGAGCTTGCCCGGTCCGCTTATGTCGCCCGCGCCTCTTATCAAAATTGCAGCCGGATAATGTTCTTTGCCAGTCACGACATTCAACATATTGTGCATCCCGTAAACCAGATAGATATACCAATTGCCCGCATCGCCGAACATTACTTTGTTTCTATCCGTTTTTCCTTTGCTCGCGTGGGACGCCTTATCATCAAAGCCGTCGTAAGCTTCAACTTCATTTATTCTAAGCGTGATTTCTTTTCCGTTCACTTTTCTTATCAAATATTTACCAAGCAGATTTTCTGCAACCTTCAACGCGTCATCTTCAAAAAAGTTTTTGCCTAATATTTTTCGCATACGATTGCCATTATACAATAAAAAAAATGGAGCTCGTACTGCAATAATATTGCAGATAGACGAGCTACATTGTAAAACAATGCGAACTAGATTAGTTTATTGGCAATTCTTACTCCATCATCTTCTTTTCCCTGTTCTTCGCGTAAGCGTCTTGAAGGGCGATATAAGGGTCAATGGCTGGCTCTGTAATGCGCTCGTATGCCTTGCCTTTATCTTCGGCATCGTTCACGGTCTCACCGGCATAGGTACCCGCGCTTTCAATAGGCGCCAAATAGAAGAAGGAGACCCAGCTTAGCAGGTTTAATCCCGCATCAACAATGCGTCCAGCCGTGTCACGGACATTGGAAGGACCGAAAAAAGGCCACACGATATAAGTGCCGGGCTTTATTTTGCCTTTACCCAATGTCTGCCCGAAATCTCTTTCTTCTTTTTTAAGGTGGAACAATTTTTTTGACGGGTCCCATAAGCCGCCGACTCCGACCGTGCTATTTATCACTAAACGCGCTATCTCTTTCCCCGCGCCTTTAAATTTCCCTTGAAACAAGCAGTTGATAAGTCGTACTGGCGTTTTTATATTGGAAAAGAAATTTCCAACGCCTGTTCTCGCCACCGGCGGCACTATAGAAGTATATCCGGTATTGATAGGTTTAAAAAAATACCGGTATATTTTGTCATTAAACGCAAACATCGCTCTGTTAAAAGGCTCCCATGAATCTTTTATGTGAGCCGTCTCGCCTCCCATTTGTTCCAATACTGCCGTATTATCGACAGTTGAATCTATTTGCGCGTCTACCGCGCTGACAATACGAATGCCAACGGACAACGAAACAGCAAATAATACAATCCGCAATATTCTCATCAATCCAACCCTCCAAAAAATATCAATTTGACTAAAATAAAATGCATTTGCGACTCAACAAATTAGCCTCCTTTGTCTAATCTAAATATTTAAAAGACCAAAAAAATAATATGACTGACTATTTCTGACTGACTTATCATTTTTCTTTTAATTATTGTTATCATTCAGCAATCAAAAAGTCAATATTTGATATGTACCCCTTTTAGTAGACATTCTCGAAACCCACAACCCACACTTTTTTG
>JBBUED010000029.1:0-2799 GCA_038078215.1 Patescibacteria group bacterium
TATCTGGATGCCGCTTCTTGTCCGCCCAAGCCGAAAGAAAGTCCGATGGCGAGCGAGAAGGCGATTATCACTCCGGTAAACAAAGTCTGAATAAATGACACCGCGATGCCGAGCTGCATCATTGTCGTCAAGATGGCAAAAATCCAAATGGCCCACTTCGTGATGGCTCCCAAAAAGTTTGCCGATTTTATATTGGCCGCTTTGGCCGAGCCGACAACAATTTTTTGCATCGCTTCGGCGATAACTACCGCGACGAGAAGGATGAATATCGCGACGATGACTTGCGGCAAATAGCTCAATACCACATTCTGCAAGAATTGATTCACTTGAGTAAGCTTAAGCACGTCAAGAGCGGCGACCAAGAAGACGATTATGAAAAACCATTTTATCAGTCCGCCAATGAAAGCTCCCGCGTTCAGATTGAAACCCGCTTTAGCAACCACATCTCCGAATCCGGCGCTCTTAAGCGCGTTGTCCACTTTGAGAGCGCTTATGATTTGCCCGATAATTTTCCCCACAATAGAGCCTATTATCCAGCCGATTATGAATATGACAATCGCGACGAAAAGATTTGGAATGAAATTAGCCAAACCCATTCCAATATCTTGAAAAGAGCTTCGGAGAACTTCGCTCCATGTTTGTATTAACATATATATTTTATATTTTACACGTTCCCGCAAAAGACAGGAACATTTTTATTAATAATAATTCAACAATATGGCGAGCTGAACGCAAACTTCAGCTCAACGACCTTTGTTTTTACGACTTTAATTATACCATCTGGAAAAAACAAGCCCAAGAGGGGTATGGGGATAAGTCGGAATAGTCAGAAGTTCATAAAGTTGTAAAGTTCATAAAGTTAAAGGAGTTAAAGAAAGGCTTAATTTATTGCCTTGCCCCGTTTTCACTTTATAACTTTAAGGACATGATAGACTTTGTGACTTGCGCGCTACGCGCTATTTACCTTATCCCAATCCTATCCAGAACTTTTTCATGCTTATAGTCCAAAATGTCTCTTATTAGTTTGTCACATACGCCCAATCTGTAAAGAAAATCGGGGGTTTCAAAAGCTGTGTAATTTATCTCCCTGCCGATTTCGGATTCTATCGTTTTTACGGCATTGTCCAACGCAAATTTTCGCAAGTTGTCTCCGACAATAAGAATGTCTACCCTGCTATCCAAATCTTGAATGAATACGCCCGACACGATTACCACTTTCAGCTTGCCCACGCTGGACAGCCGTTTGAGTATGTCGCCGTGCCTTATGAGTTGGGAGTTAATGAGAAGCCCCTGAAGCTCCGCAAGATAAGGGAAGGAACGATTTAAAATCCAACCGTTGGTTTTTTTCTTGACCGCCTCGCTTTTCCCCCCGCCTTCCTTTTTTATTTCTTTGAAAAAAATCCTTCTTTTTACCAATCCAATTTTGTTCAATTCAGTGATTTCACGCCTGACCTCTTTTTGGTCCGACTTTGTTTTTAAAGCCGCGTCGGACAGATCAAACGGTTGCTCCGGATTAAAAAGGAAAAGTCTCATAATTTTGACCTTTTCCGGCGTCCCGAATAATTTCCCTAGAATCTCCATAATGTTGGAATCATATCAGCTTATTTTTTAATTTTCAATAGAACATTTACAGAAAAATGCCATGAACTTAATCATGGCATTTTGCGTTCCGAAACTAATTAAGCCTGTTTAATCATGATCCGGTTTTGCTAAAATCAACATAATTCATAAAAATGATCACGCAGTACATTGAGACACCCGCGACAAGCCTTGGACTCTCCCAATATCGCAATCCTTCCAATCCGCCCAACGAAGAATACAAAAGATACGCCGCCCCGATTGAAAACAAAGCGAAAAATAGGAATAATATCTCTTGGCGCAAAAATATCCTTTGGGGTATTTTAGACAAATGAAAAATACCGAATATTTTACCAATTCTGCCGGGAAGAAATCTTCTCGAAAGAAAGGCCAATAATCCTACCCCTATCGTCCACCAAAATAGAAATAAGGTGGAAGAAAGATAGCACTCATAAAAATTTTTACTCCTGAAAAGATATCCGCATACCCCTAAGATTGCCGCAATCATAACTCCGAACATTTTCCCTCTCCTTTCAAAAAATTACAGTTATAGATATAAAGAATTTCTAAAAAATATGCTAACACATAAGAAACCAGAAGTCAATGATTTGGCGGCTTGAGTAAATTTACTATTCGCCCATTCGCGCGAATTAGAGATTAGTTTTTGAATTATAGAGCAAAATATTTCAATTCAAAATATTATAGAGCCTGCAAACCGCCATCTCTTTATAGTACACAAAGACACTTTTTGCGTTCGCAAAAAGTGTCTTTGATTCTTGTCTTATTTCCGATATTATCTTTCACCTAAAACCTAGCACCTATAAACTAAAACCTATTTTAGTTCCACCTTCCCTCCCGCTTCCTCAATTTTCTTCTTCAAGGCTTCAGCGTCTTCTTTCTTCATTCCGTCTTTGAGCTTGGATGGAGCGGCATCAACCAAGTCTTTGGCTTCTTTGAGTCCCAAGCCGAGAAGTTCTTTGACCACTTTGATAACCGCGATTTTCTGAGCGCCGGCTTCTTTGAGCTCAACATTGAATGAAGATTTCTCTTCTGCGACCGCGCCCGCTCCGCCAGCCGGAGCGGCTACAGCGACGGCGGCCGCCGATACGCCAAATTTCTTCTCAAGCAATTTCACAAGCTCGTTTAGGTCAAGCACCGACATTGTCTCAATGCTTTCCACGATTGACTTGAATTTTGCCGGAACCGCGACTTCTTCTTTTT
>JBBUED010000030.1:0-13327 GCA_038078215.1 Patescibacteria group bacterium
CGAGAGAAGCGTTGAGAATGAAATTGAAGGAGTTGGGATTCTTGGAATTGCAAAAATCTGTGTTTATTTTTCCCTACGAATGTGAGGACGAAATAAATTTTATAGTGGAAGTTTTTTTAATCAGACCGTTTGTGAGATTTGTCCAGGCTAAATCATTTACCAATGAAGAACAATTGAGAATTAAATTTGATATTGTCTAATTTAGTAATTTACATGATTTTTACAAAATAGAAATCCTTCCTTATTTCAGCGATAGCAGAAATAAGGAAGGATTTTGGGAGTGTTAATTTTTTGACTTTATATTTGGAGTGCCAAATGGATTTTGTTGATAATAAACAAAATAAATGCTAGTAATGTATTCAGATAAATGATGATTTTGATGTTCTTTACATCGTGAATATTTTTTGGAGGAAGATTATATGATTCTGCGCGATATTGATTTCGGTCATATTCTGGTTGGTTCGGGAACACAAGGCTTTTTCGGCGAGGGTTATTGGTATCACAAGTATTTTAAACCTCTCGGGCTCGATTTTGAAAGTTCCACTTTTGTCGCGAAGACGACGACATTGCGGCCAAGAATGGGGAATTTGCCGCTTAAGGACGACGGAATCACCCCGAAAGAATTGTTTCCAAAATGCATAAAGGTTTATCCTTGCAAAGGTCTCGTGCTTAATGCCGTGGGGCTAAGCGGTCCGGGAGCGGAATTTCTATTTAAAGACGGCAGGTGGCAAAAAATCAAGAAACCTTTTTTCATTTCTTTCATGGCTGTCGGAGAAAGTTTTGAAATGAGGTATCTTGAAGCTGTAAATTTTGCAATTTTATTTAAAAAATATTTGCATAGTTTCAGCGCGTCTGTCGGATTGCAAATAAATTCTTCTTGCCCGAATGTAAAGATAAAAATTGACCAATGCACACAGGCAGAAGAAATGAAGATCATACTAGAAATAATATCTGCGTATTTACCGGCAGTTCCGTTAATGCCCAAAATAAATGTGTTAACACCGGTGGAAGTGGCAAAGAAAATATCTGATGATCCAAACTGCGACGCTTTGTGCGTTTCCAATACTATTCCGTGGGGCGCGTTGCCCGATAAAATAAACTGGAAAAAACTTTTTGGAACAGATGTGTCGCCACTCGCTCATCTTGGCGGCGGAGGACTCTCCGGCAAACCGCTTTTGCCTATAGTTGCCGAGTGGTTAGCTGATGCTAGAAAAATAGGTATTACAAAACCGATTAACGCTGGCGGAGGAATATTATCGCCGGACGATGTTAATATTTTGAAAGACGCAGATTCAGTTTCCGTAAGTTCGGTAGCCATACTTCGAGGTTGGCGAGTCAAGAAAATAATTCGAAGAGCAAATGAAATTTTTGGAGGGGAATAAAATGGTTTTGAAAGAACTGTTTATTAGAAGACCGGATGATTTTCATTGTCATTTGAGGAATGGAAATATGCTTGAAAAAGTTTTGTGGCATACCGCCCATGTGTTTGGAAGGGCGATAATTATGCCCAACACGGAACCGCCTATTTTGACGGATAAAGATATTATTGATTACCGGAACGGGATTGAGATTCAATTGGAAGAACAACACTGTTATCAGTTCGCCCCATTAATGACCGTTCAGATAACCGAATCAACGACGCCGAAAATGATTGAGGAAGCTCGTCGTGTTGGGGCTGTCGCCGGGAAAGTTTATCCGATCGGAGTGACGACTAATTCCGGAAATGGAGTTAGGGATTTTGAAAAGATGCATAAAGTTTTTAAGAAAATGGAAGAAGTGAACATGTTGCTCCTTCTTCACGGAGAAAAACCTGACATATTCTGCCTTAATCGGGAAAAGGAATTTTTAAATACCCTAATTGGTATTCATCAAAAGTTTCCAGAACTTAAAATCGTTATGGAACACATAACGACAAAAGAGGCGATAGACATGGTTAAGAAATTGACAAATGTCGCCGCTACTATCACAGCGCACCATCTTGTTCTTACTTTGGATGATGTGGTGGGAGGGTTATTATCTCCCCATAACTTCTGCAAGCCGATAGCGAAATACCCCAAAGACAGAAACGCTTTGCTTGAAGCTGCGACCAGTGGCAATCCAAAATTTTTCTTCGGGAGCGATAGCGCTCCGCATCGAAAAGATCGGAAGGAATGTTCAGGTGGGTGTGCGGGAATATTTAGCGCACCAGTAGCAATCCAGCTTTTGGCGGAAATTTTTGAAAAGGCAGGCCGCCTAGATAAGCTGGAAAATTTTGTTTCAACATTTGGGGCGATATTTTACGACCTTCCGCTAAACGAGGAGAGTATAACGCTTGTAAAGAAAGACTGGATTGTGCCTAAAGAGTATTATGGGATAGTTCCTTTTATGGCCGGCCAGAAACTTAGCTGGCAAGTGGCATAAATCTGATAAAGACAATGTCAAATACCCCGAGCGGAAATTTTCGCTCGGGGTATTTTTATATCTTTGGTATATAATTTGTTTTCAAATGAAAAATAAAGACAAAAATAAATTTCAATACATTGTCGGCATTGATGAAGTGGGCAGGGGACCGCTGGCGGGACCTGTTGCGGTTGGAGCTTGTCTGATTTCAGCTTTAAAAATTAAAAGTTTGCAAGCCAAGGGTTTTTTCAAAGGAATTAAGGATTCTAAAAAACTTAGCGAAAAAAGTAGGGAAGAATGGCTTGAGAAAATAGAAGAGCTCAAAACGAAAGGGGATTTAGATTATTCCGTTTCTTTCGTAAGCAATAAGATAATAGATAAAAAAGGAATATCGCACTGCTTGAGGTTGGCAATAGAAAATTCTCTAAAAAAATTAAAAGCCGAACCTTTGAAAACGATGATCCTACTTGACGGCGGGCTCAAAGCGCCGGAAGAATTTATATATCAAAAAACGATAATAAAAGGAGACGAAAAAGAGCCGATTATCTCGCTTGCTTCCATTGCCGCCAAGGTCGCTCGCGACCGAAAGATGGTCGGATATTCCAAAAAATTTCCGCAATATGGTTTTGAAATCCATAAAGGCTACGGCACCCTGCTCCATCGTCAAAGAATTAAAAAATACGGATTGTCAGAATTGCACAGGAAATCGTTTTGTAAAAATATAACATAATCCTAAAGTAACTGTTCACACCTACTCTGTCATTCCCGCGCAGGCGGGAATCTAGACCGGTATTGATTGAATCTGGATTCCCGTATTCACGGGAATGACAAAGAAAACACAAAAGGAATGGGGAGGTGTGAACAGTTACATCCGAAAACATTTACTTTGTTGTGTATTTATGCAATCATAATTTTTAGAGCTGATAGGCTATTTGCTACAAGTAAATTGTAGCGGTACTTTTTAAAAAGGAGGTACTGCGTTATGAAGAAAAAAGTTTCGTTGTGGTTATTTGTGATTGCTGTCGTTTGGGCAATTACGGTTACAATTTTTTGTTTTTATCGAAACCCTCTGCCGTTTCCTGACAGAGGGCACAGATGTTTTGCCGTACCGAATGAGAAAGCCGCCATAGTCGTTGTTGGGATTCTCGATAAGATTGCGGGACTTCCTGAACGCTTCACTTTTGATGCGGGCCCCACCCATCAAACAGTATTGTGGGATAATACGACTGTGATCATTCGTCATGATTATCAAGGACATCCTGCGCCAAATGGACTCTCTGTGGTGGTCAGCAATCCGAAGGACAGCGCTCTAGAAGCGGCGACTATTCTGAAACAAGCGGGATTTACGGCAATTATCAAGGACGATATTATGCCGGAGATGGGAAATAAGTTCGTTCTTCTTGAGAGCAATGCATTTGATGGCTGGGTTCTGGTTTTTCGCCGACATATTCTTGTCTTGGGAAAACCTCCTAATCAGAGAAAAATTAGCAGGTGAAGATAATATCACGCATCACAGGAGCTACGAAAGTGGCTCCTGTTTTTTGCAAAAATTTGCAAATTTGGCCAGATAATATATACTAGTTTTATGGTAAACAGAATGCGACATACTAGGTCCAATAGAGGAAATGTTAGGTCTCACCACGCGCTAAGTGAGATTCGTTTTTCAATTTGCCGTGATTGCGGCAAGAAACATTTGCCACATACAGCCTGTGAAAACTGCGGAAAGTATAATGGGCGCGTTGTTTTGGATGTTCATTCTAAAATAGCCAAGAAAGAGAAGAAAGCAAAAGAAAAGGCAAAAGCTGAATCAAAATAGCAGAAAAATAGAAAGATTTAGGTGAAGTCGCCCAGGATTTTTTGATAATGTTTTTTAGTAAGGTTAGAGTTCCGTTTAATTTTTTTATGGCAAATAGGCACCTTGCAAGATCAACAGTTTTACAATCACTCTACGAATGGGACTTTAGAAATAAAGCCGATTCAGAGGCGGTTGAAATAATCACCCGAAACGCGGAAGAATTCGCGGGAGAAGCGGGTGATTTGTCTTTTATGAAAGAGCTGATGTCCAACATTTTAGAGAAGCGAAAAGACATTGACAACATAATAACAAAAGCCGCTCCGGATTGGCCTTTGGACAAAATTTCAATAGTAGACCGGAATATTCTTAGAGTCGGCCTTTACGAGTTGATTTTCGCCGACAAAAAAGAAGTGCCGGCCAAAGTCGCGATCAATGAAGCCATAGAGCTTGCCAAAAGCTACGGAGGTGAGAAGAGCGGCAAATTCGTTAACGGTGTCTTGGGTTCCGTCTATAGAGAGATGGGCGAGCCGGGGAAAGACGAAGTCTCAAAAAAAAAGAAAAATAAAATAGCCGATGTCCCGTTTGAAAAAATGCCCATAGAAAAATTGGGCGGAACGATAGTTTTTTCCAAAGATTCCGGCGAAGTCTACATTGCTTTGGTTCACGATGTTTTTGGGTACTGGACTCTTCCCAAGGGTCATATAAACGAAGGTGAATTGGAGACGATCGGCACCGAGAGGGCGGTTTCCGAAGAGATAGGAATTCCGATTTCAGTAAAAGAAAAGCTTGGCAACAATGAGTATGTGGCTTCTCATCCGGAAAAGGGGAAAATAAGGAAGCAGGTTATATATTATTTGGCTGAAGCGAAATTCAACCCGCTTAAGCTAGATATGAGCGGAGGACTTGATGACGCGAATTGGTTTAAATTAAAAGATATTTTAAATTTGAATTTTTACAACGACATTCTGCCGATAGTGGCTAAAGCCGTAAATCTTCTGGCCAATCAATAGTTAAGGAGAGCATTATTTTCCATACTATGAATTACGAAATGCAAAAATTTAGGTCTTTGGGTCGCAAAAGCTATCGTTTTTCAAGTGTTTTTGCTCAATAGACCTGTAAATTTTTTGCATTTCGTAATTCAAGGTTTCGTAATATTTTACTTTTAAAAGTTTATGATTGATTTTTCAAAATTTGAAAAAATTGCGGGCGTTTCTTTCAAGGACAAAAGCTTGCTTAAGCAAGCTTTTACTCATAGGTCGTTCGTAAATGAAAATAAAGCGTTCGGACTCGGGCATAACGAACGACTAGAATTTCTGGGAGACGCGGTGCTTGAGCTCGTTGTCACGGAATATCTTTATTCCAAATATCCCTTGGCCACGGAAGGCGACCTGACTTCCTATAGGTCAGCTCTCGTAAACGCCGTTACTCTTTCCGAAGTTGCTCGAAATCTCAAAGTGAACGAATTCCTGCTTCTGTCAAAAGGAGAGGCCAAAGATGAGGGCAGAGCGCGGCTGTATATTCTGGCAAACACAATAGAAGCGATAATCGGGGCGATGTTTCTTGACCAAGGATACGAGACGGCGAAAAATTTCATTTCAAAAAACACCTTTCATTTGATTGACAAGATTGTTGAAGAAAAAACTTGGCTTGATTCAAAAAGCTATTTTCAAGAAATGGCCCAAGAACACACGGGGATAACGCCGTCATACAAGACGATTAAAGAAGAAGGGCCTGACCACGACAAACATTTTACGATAGGAGTTTATTTAGAAAAGGAATTTATCATCGCAGGAGAGGGTAGTTCCAAGCAGGAAGCCGAACAGGACGCGGCTCGTAAAGCACTTGAAGCAAAAGGCTGGCTTCAGTAAGTTGAAAGTTATAAAGTAAAAAGTTTGTAAAGTTGTGATTAGTTATTTTGTGTCTTGATCTATCTTTACTTTATAACTTGATGAACTTTATAACTTTCAACTTACGCCTCACCTCGTGTCCTTGAGCGCCAAGCTGAATCTCAAGCCGTAGAACATCAGAAAACCTAGAATGATAAAGATGAATTTGAATTCAATAAAATAAAATAATATCGTCGCGGTTATGGGAGCAATGATATAAGCAAGAGGCTTGGTTGTCCTGAACATGCTTACAATCGGCATTTGAGACACATTGGTTTTTTTGAAGAAATATGTTTCGCTCATTATTTCCACCATACTGGCGCCGATTCTTGTAATAAATAAAATGGCCATCCATAGGAAAAAATTTCCATTGGGTAGAAAAGAAATTACTCCCGTTGAAATAGCCATAATGATAAAACCTATGCTCATTATTTCTTTCTCGCCCAATTTATCATCGGCAATCTTTCCCAGAGGCAGTTCGGTAAGCACATACGGCAAAAGCATTACGCTGAATAAAATCCCTATTTGACCCCAATCAAATCCAATCTGGTTATGCAGATAAAGAGGAGTGTAGATGACCATCCAAGCGAAAAAGAACTGCATAAGGAAACTTATCATAAAAATATTTCTGATGTCTTTGCCCTTCCATATTTCATTGATTGTTTTTGAGAGAGGAGTTTTATCGTAATTATTATCTTTAAAATTTTTTAGATTGCGTTTGACTATGAAGAGAACGGGCAGAAGAAGCGCCGCGGCCGCCACATATATCTTCCAATAATCGCCGTTGGTCAAAATGAAACTGGTGATAAGGGGAGAAACAATCCAAGCTATATTTACGCTTGTCAAAAATATCCCTCTGATTTTCCCCGTCTTATTATCGGAAGAAACATTTTCCAAAAACAAGTCTATTATAAATCCAATAATCGCGATTGAAACAAGGCTGGTTATGAAGAAAAATATGAGAAGAGAGGGAGATTTTAAAAAAGCGAGAGAAATGAGAGATAAGAGCTCCAGTAAAATAAAAGCTATGGCCGTTTGATAGCCTCCAAATTTTCGGAGAATAGGCGGGATAACAAAAAAGGCGAGTATTGTGGCAACAGAACCTATGCTATAAATAATTCCTACGAATTTTTCGGGCGAAATTAAGCTTAAGAAGCTAGAGTTTATGTAGATGGGCAAAGTCGCGTGCAGGGCAAAAAGAAAACCCAAAATATATATAACGAAAGCGCCGGATGATTTCGTTTCCAATTGATTTTCCATACGGCTATTTTAGCAGAAATACAGCGAAGTCCATAAAGTCGTAAAGTTGAAAGTCCTTAAAGTAAAGATAAAGCAAATTCTGAATTTACAATATAGACTTTATGGACATTGGGGACTTTATAGACTTTCAACTTCGCATCAGACCCCAATAAGCACAGGCATCACAATAGGGTGTTTTGCGGTCTTTTGAAATAAGAATTTGCTCAACTGGTCGGTGACGATTCCTTTAAGATAATCAAAGTCTATAGGATTCATTCCCGCCGTTTCGTCTTCTATGGTTTTTTTGATGATTAGCCTCGCGCTTCGGAGAAGTTCTTGCGATTCTCTAAGATAAATAAAACCGCGCGAAATAATGTCCGGAGATTTTTTCAATTTGCCAGTTGTCGTATTGATGATGGCGACAACGACGAACATTCCGTCTTGGGCGAGCATCTGCCTGTCCCTGATAACCACTTCTTGAATATCACCGATGGAAAATCCATCCACCATAACTAGACCGGAAGGAGCTTTTTGTTCCAATTTTACCATTTCCGCGCCTTTGTTTCGGATTTCCATTATTGAACCGTTGTCAGGTATCGCGATATTTTTTTTCGCAACACCAAGAGTTTCAGCCAGTTCGGCGTGAAGACGGAGCATAGAATGCCAGCCATGCACGGGAATAAAAAATTTTGACTTTATTTTTTTATGAAGCCATTCTATCTCTCCTCTATTGCCGTGCCCGCTTGAATGTATATAAACATCCGATGTGCGGTAATGAATAATTTTCGCTCCTTGTCGCGCGAGATTGTCTTTAAGTCCGCGGACTGTTTTCTCATTCCCCGGAATGATTGAAGATGAAAGAAGGATGGTATCTCTCTCGTTTATTCTCAAGAACTTGTGACTTTTTGTCGCCATTCTCATCAGAGCGGCAAATTCTTCTCCTTGCGCGCCGGTCGCTAACACGACTATTCTGTCGGGAGGAACAGCATCCGCATCTTGAGATGAAATTATGGTGTCTTTCTTGACTTTAAGTATGCCGGCAATGGTGGCTATTTCAATATTTGTCTTCATACTCCTTCCTTCCACGACAATTTTCTTGCCGTACCTTTCGGCAATCTCTATAATTTTGACCATTCTTTCAAGTTGGGAAGCGAATGTCCCTATAATCAAACGTCCCTTTATATTCTTAATGATTTCTTCCAAATTTTTGTGAACCAGTTTTTCCGGCGTGGAGAATCCGGGATTTTCAATATTAGTTGAATCGGACATCAGAAGAAGAACTTTTTCTTTTTCAAAAATTTTATACTCTTCTTCTTCTTGTTCCGTCGGAACGCCGTCAACATGGTCAAGTTTATAATCTCCCGGAATGACAATCGGTCCAAAAGGCGTATCGATAATTACACCCATGGAGTCGGGCACGGTGTGGGTGACAGAAAAGAAACGAAGCGCTAATTCTCCAAACCTCACGACTTCATTTTTTTCAACGACTCTGATGTCCAGGTTTGGGAGATGAGGAAATTCCGTTTGGCGCTTTTTTATCAAAATGGAAGTCAGATTTCTAGTGTATATAGGAGGATTGCCGATTCGGTCCATTATGTAAGGAATTCCTCCGGTGTGGTCCAAATGTCCGTGAGTGATGACTACCGCGCGGATTTTACCCTTTCTTTCTTCAAGGTATTTTGTGTTGGGGAGAATATAATCAATGCCTGGCGTGCTCTCTTCTTTGAATTGAAATCCCATATCCACGATAATAATTTCATTTCTAAATTCAATTGCCGTCATATTTTTCCCCACCTCTTCCACTCCTCCAAGCGTCAGTATTCTTACAGTGTCATTGTGAAGAGGCGGAACAACATCATCTTCCTTTTTTTGCGGGAAAGGTCTTCGCGCTCCTTGTCTCGGCGGCAGATGGCTTCTTCCGGCGTTTCTAATCGGACCTCTTCTCGCGTGTTGCGGCGGATGCGTTGCGTGAGTTTGTCTCATTGGACTGACCCTGTTTGAAACCTCGCTTATTTTTACAGTGCTCGGCGTATTCCGGACTATGTTTTCTGCGTTCATTATCTTTGTTTAAATTAAATTAATAAATTTTTATTTTTTCAATGCATTTTTTACTATTCTATCTCCGGCAAATATCTTCCATACCTTTTCAGTGTCTATATACCATTCGTTTATATTAAGAAATCTGTCCACTGGGGTGATGACTTGACCTATTGAATACCCCCTTATTTTTTCCGGAATTATGTAGATGAAGTCGGGGGAATATAAAAACACGACAGGAGAATCTTTGGCAACTTCATCTTCAAATTGCCTGTATTTTTGCATTCTATCGTTTCTATTTTCAATCTTCCTGGCATCTTCCAGCAATTTATCCGCTTTTGAATTGGCGTAAAGGGCGATGTTCAGCCCGGGGTCTTTGCGCTGGGAAGAATGCCAGAAAGCGAACAAGTCAAGATCTCTTCCCACAATCTCGCCGAACAGGAGCGCTTCGTATTTCCTCGGCCTAATCACATTTTGGTTTAAATCTCCCGGTTCAAAAATTTTGACTTCAACTTTGGCCCCAAGTTTTTCCCATTCTTCTTTCGCGATTTCGGCGGCCTTTTTAAGCTCGGGGGTGTTGGATGTTGAAATTGAAAAGCGAAGCTGTTGAGTTTCGTTTTTAAATTTTTTCTCAAGTATTTTTTCTTCTTCATTCATTTTCCAGCCTTTGTTTTGAAGCATCGACAGAGCTTTTTCCGTTTTTGGAGCGGCGCTTTCTTGTTTTTTGTCCTCTTTGCTTTCCGAATTTTTCTTATCGTCTATCAGGTCCGGCGGTATGGGGGAATCTATTTCTATTCCATAACCGTTTAAGACTTCTTTGACCATTCTGCTTTTATCAATTGCTTCGCTTAAGGCCTCCCTGATTTCTTTGTTGGCGAGGACGGGCGCATGGTTCTGATTGAAGAATACGCCGAATATTCTTGGAAGAGGCGCTCTGATTGTCTTAAGCTTGCTTTCATTTTTTAATATTTCAGCGTTTTGCGAAGATACCGCGCTCATGCTTTCAATATCTCCGTTTTTGAACGCGTCAATCAATGATTTTTCATTCTGATAAAAATTGATTAATATTTTTTTTATATATGGAGCGCCGGACGCATATTTGTTAAAAGAGGCGAGAATGTAATATGAGGGTATTCCATACGAATCCTTTTTCAAACTGTTGACTTTATAAGGTCCCGATCCGATGGGTTCTATATTATATAAACTGAAAGGGAACTGATCGCTGTCAAAATTCATCCAGATCTTTTTGGGCAGAATTCCCAAAGAGGTGTTTTCCAAGAAGGGCGAGTAAGGCTGTTTCAGAACAAACTCAATTTCTCTTTCATTTAATTTTTTTACAGCAACACCGTCCCAGTTGGCTCTCTTGGGGCTTTTCAGCGCCGAATCCTGCGTCTTGTTTATCGTAAATTCAACGTCATCGGCGGTGACTTTTCCGCCGTTATGGAAATAGGCATCGTTTCTCAACTTGAATTTATAGACAAGCCCGTCTTTTGAAATGTCGTAGCTTTCCGCGAGGTCCGGAACAAGGTTTCCTTCAGAATCGGACTTCATAAGCCCCGAATAAATAAGAGACGTCATATCTCTGTCGGCATCGCTCATAGCCAGTATCGGATTTATGAATCGGGGAGAGCCGATGATTCCTTCTTTCAATTGTCCGCCGTACGCGGGGAATTCAAGCAAAAAAGACTGATTCACTTTCCAAAGCAAAGCGGCGCTTGAAACGACAAAAGATACCAAAAAGAAATAAAATATTATTTTTTCCGTTATGGAAAAAGATGCGATTGTTTTCAAAATCACGCTTGATTTGGGAATGTTCCATTCCTTTCTCTTTTTTGAAATTTTGTCTTCTCCTTCTTTCACGAATTTTATTAAATTTATGTTCTTTTAAATTGCCAGCCAAAATCAGTTATAAAAAATTAAAATGAGCTTAATTTTGTTTTTTATTAAAAAATAGTTTTATTCAATCTTTTTAGCAATGAAATTACCAGACTAAATTATGAAAGCTAGAAAAGCGGATACCACAAAAAGCGTTCCAATCGCTATGGTTAAGCGGAATAATGTTTTTTCAAATCCTCTTCGCGTGTGAAAGCCGGAGCTGAAGTCGCCCCCTCCGAACGCGCCGCCGACTCCCGCTCCCGTCTTCTGTAATAATATTAACGCTATAAGCAACGCGGAAAGCCCGATCTGCGCGTAAGGCAATATGTCAGACAGTATTTTCATTCAAAATAATATATCAGAAGTCCATAAAAAAAGCAAAACTAGTTTATAGGTTATAGTGATTAGTGATTAGGTTAAAGACAAGAAAACAGAATATTCCGCATTCTTTTTTCACTATCAACTAAAACCTAGTCACTATAAACTATTTAGCCTTTTGACAAAGAGTAAAAAACTTATATACTACATTTAACTTCCGGGAAATCCGGTAATTTGTTATTAGTTTATTAAAAATCGTTTTATGAAAAAACAAAATTCAAACGTATCAGGGGCAGGAATTGCCGCCAAAATAATTCCTTTGGGAGATAGGGTACTTTTGAAAATTTCCGAAGATAAGAACCAGTCAAAGACGGCTTCCGGAATTTTTATTCCCGATACGGTGGATAAAGAAAAGCCCGAGCAGGGCAAAGTAGTCGCGGTCGGAGAAGGCAAGTATATTGACGGCAAACTAATTCCGCTTAATGTCAAAGTCGGCGACAAGGTTGTTTTTTCCAAATATGGCTATGATGAGGTAAAGGTTGGCGAGGAAGAATTTCTGATTATTAAGGAGGATAATATTTTAGCAATAATAAAATAGCAAATTAGCTTCTTAGCTTGTAGCTTTTTAGGAATATACGGAGGAGAAACAATAATTTAATGATCTCTCCATTTCCTAAAAAGCTAATAAGCTACAAGCTACTAACCTAATAAAAATATGAGCAAACAAATAATTTTCAATGAAGACGCGCGCAAGTCCTTGAAGAGGGGAGTTGACGCTGTTTCTGACGCGGTAAAAATCACTATCGGCCCTAGAGGCAGGAATGTCGTTTTGGATAAGGGTTACGGAGCGCCTACTATCACTAACGACGGCGTCACTATCGCCAAAGACATAACTCTTAAAAATAAATTTGAGAATATGGGGGCGGAAATCGCCAAAGAAGTGGCGACGAAGACGAACGATGTCGCTGGAGACGGAACGACGACTTCAGTCATTTTGACTCAAGCGATTGTCGCTGAAGGAATGAAGTATACGGCAATGGGGGTAAGCGCGATGGGAATAAAAGCCGGCATTGAGGGCGCGGCGGACGAAGTCGTTTCCGCCTTAAAAGACATTGCCAAGCCGATAAAGAGCAAAGATGAGATCAGGCAAGTCGCCACGATATCGGCTGAATCTGAAGAAGTCGGCAAAATTATTGCCGATACGATAGACAAAGTCGGGAAAGACGGCGTAGTTACGGTTGAAGAATCGCAATCTGTCGGAATTGATTCCGAGGTAACGATGGGGCTTCAATTTGACAAGGGTTATGTGTCTCCTTATATGATAACGAATGCGGAAAGAATGGAAGCTGAATACAGCGATCCTCTTATCTTAATTACCGACAAAAAAATATCCACGATTAAAGAAATATTGCCGCTTCTGGAAAGTCTGGCGCAGAGCGGAAAGAAAGATTTAGTCATCATTGCCGATGATGTTGACGGCGAGGCGTTGGCGACATTTGTAGTCAATAAACTCCGCGGAGCTTTTAATGTCTTGGCGGTAAAGGCGCCCGGTTATGGCGATAGGAAAAAAGAAATGCTGGCTGACATTGCCGTGACAGTCGGAGGACAGGTAATCTCCGAGGAAGTCGGCATAAAGTTGGACAAAGTTACTGTTTCAATGTTAGGGAGAGCGAACAAGGTCATCGCGACCAAAGATAATACTACTGTGGTCGGTGGAAAAGGGAAAAAGTCGGAAATTGAAGCGAGAATTTCTCAATTAAGAAAACAAAAAGAGGCGACTGATTCAAAATACGACGCG
>JBBUED010000031.1:0-1581 GCA_038078215.1 Patescibacteria group bacterium
ATGAACAAGTCAAAAATAAAAAAACAGAAAATTGAAAGAAGGCACAAGAAAATTCGCGCTAAAGCGAAAGGAACATCTGACATACCCAGACTTTCCGTCTATAGGTCCAATAAGTACGTATATGCCCAACTCATTGATGACACACTTCAAAGCACTCTCGCTTTCATTTCGTCGGCTAAAATTAAGGGCAAAACATTCGTTGAAAGGTCGCGAGAGACGGGAAAGCAGATTGCCAAAGCGGCGGAAGCCAAGAAAATAAGCAAGGTTGTTTTTGACCGCGGTGGATTCAAGTACGCCGGCAGAATCAAGGCTTTAGCCGAAGGGGCTAGAGAGGGCGGTCTTAAATTTTAATACATAGATATGGATAAAGAAGAAACAAAAATAATAAATGAAGTCGTGGACGCAAACGGACCGGTAGTCAAGGACGGTCTTAAGATTGCCGAATTGCCAAAAGAAGAGAAAAAGTCGTTCCAAGGTTTCAATAGAGAAAGAACAAAGAATTCCAGAAAAATGGGCGGTCGGGGAGAACGCGCTAAGCCGGAATTTGACCAAAAGATGATTAACATAAGAAGAGTCGCCAGAGTGGTTTCCGGAGGAAGAAGATTCAGTTTCAGCGTCGCTCTTATTACGGGAAATAGGAAAGGTTCGGTCGGAGTTGGCATAGGCAAAGCGGGAGATACGGCGCTTGCTATAGATAAAGCAGTGAGAAATGCCAAGAAAAATATGATTATGGTCAATTTGACGAAATCAATGTCCATACCTCACGAAGTGGATGCCAAGTACTCCAGCGCCAGAATCATAATTCGCCCGGCTCCCGAAAGAGGAACTACTGCCGGTAGCGCGGTGAGAAATGTGATAGAGCTCGCGGGCATAAAGGACGTATCGGCAAAGATTATGTCCGTATCCAAAAATAAGCTGAATATTGCGCGGGCCGCGATCGCCGCTCTGAAAAAAGTAAGCAAGCCGAAAGCGCAGAAGTCGCCATTAGCTGTTGAAGAGATGAAAGACTCCAAGGAAGCCGTTACCCTAAAGAGCGAATAAAAAAGCTAAATTTTTAAATTTAAAATCATGCAAGCACATAATCTAAAAAGAAAAAATCCGAATTATAAAAGCGCTCGAGTCGGGAGAGGAGGGAAGAGGGGCAAGACTTCTGGGCGCGGGACGAAAGGACAGAACGCGAGGGCCGGAAGGAAGAAGAGACCGGAGATGAGAGACATCATCAAAAAAATTCCCAAACTGCGCGGTTATAGATTCAATACAATCAAGCGCTTTGATGTATGGCCGATAAATTTGGGAGTGATTGAAAAAATATTTTCAAATGGCGCTACCGTAAATCCATCATCGCTTGTAAAGATGGAAGTCGTGGAGCTTTACAAAGGCAAAAATCCGAAGGTGAAAATTCTCGGAACGGGAGAGATAACCAAAAAAGTGAATGTTTCAGGGTGCGCCATTTCAGTAGAGGCAAAAGCAAAGATTGAGAAAGCGGGCGGAAAAGTAAGTTGAAGCAACTTACTAGGTGTTAGGTTGTAGGGAAGAATAAATTTCTTAATCCGCAACCTACCACCTACCACCTACCACCTA
>JBBUED010000032.1:0-10167 GCA_038078215.1 Patescibacteria group bacterium
AAAGCGACAAGTCCTTTCTGTCCTTCGGACAATCGTCCGATTTTCGTATTGATAAGCTCGGAAGTAATCAGAAATCCTGCGGCGGTAGCGCGCATGGTCTCTTCCACTTTTTTATCCATCACAGCGAAGAGAGATTCGCGGACAGTGTCTTCAAAATTGAGAGTGGAAAAATCCTGCCGATAGTAGCCGACCCGTACGCCTTCCGCGATCTCTACGCCTTTTCCTTCGCTTGAAGCAAGGGATTCCAAAAGCGTGGTTTTGCCTATTCCGTTTGGCCCTTTGATAAGCAAATGCTGATTTTTCTTAAGAGAAATGTCGGTCTTTCGTTTTACCGGCTTGTGATTTTTTATTACGGAAAAATTGGATATATGCAAAATATTTCCGACTATTTCGGGCTGGGAAGGAATAATGAAAGACCGAATAGTCTTGTCTTCCCTTCTCACATCCATCTTTTCTTCTTCAAGTTCTTCGGCTTTATCCCTCATCCGTTTCGCCACGAGACGCATCTGGCCTCCTTTTTGGGCGAAAAAGTTCGCTTTGTCTTTGTTCTCTTGAATTTCTTTGGCGAGCTGGGCGTTCTTCCTGTTTTCTTTCTCCACCCGCGCGGAAATTTCTTTCACCACATTGAAATAATTTCCGGCATACTGCTCCACTTTGCGCGTAAAAACATCCAGATACAAGACTCCGTCGCTGAAAGCGTTTAGGAAATCGGCATCGTGCGAAATGACAATTACCGTTTTTTTGTAATCAATAAGAAATTTGGTAAGGTGTTCAATGCCATCCTTGTCAAGATTGTTGGTCGGCTCGTCAAGAAGCAAAAGGTCGGGATTCTGAATAAGCGCCGACGCGAGAAGAAGACGCGCCTGCTGTCCGCCGGAGAATGATTTTATAATCCTATCATGCAGTTTCTCATGGCCTTTCAGATTAACAATCTCAAGGACTTCGTCTATTCTCGGGTCAATATCATAGACTTTCCTCGAAAAACATTTCTCAAAAAATTCGCGGACAGTAAGATTCATCTCTCCGCGCGGAATTACTTGTCGAGCTGTCGCTATCGTAAGGCCGTTAGCGATATGGACACTGCCCTCCTCCGGCTGAATCGCTCCCGTGATCAGCTGAAAAATAGTGCTTTTGCCGGCGCCATTCTGGCCCATCAAGGTTATCTTTGAACCGCGCCTAACCGAAAAATCCGCTTCAATAAGAATCGGATGATTGTGTCCGTAATTGAAAGACACTTCCTCAAACCTTAAAATTACCTCATTTTTTGACATAATCTACAGAGTATCCCATTTCAGGAGAAAATGGAATAGAATCACCTATAGAATCACCTATTCAATCTTTTTAGAATTATCATTGCTTGCTCCATTACACGATCTCCGACAACACCCCAATCAAAATACTTTTTGTAATCTTTCGGGTCAATGAGTTTTATTTCCGTAATATCTCCGTCCGGATCGCTAACAAAATCACCTATAGGATTAACGATACAAAATGATCGAGTTTGTCTGACAATACGCCCATCTTCATGGATATCTTGATACCCGATAAGCTCCTGATGCAAGACTTTCATATTTGTTTCTTCGCGCACCTCGCGAATAACAGCCTCTTCGATGCTCTCACCCGACTCTATCCCGCCCCCGGGCGGAGTCCAATAACCCTTATTATCAGCATAGACAACAACCAATTTCCCATCACAAAAACAGAAAGCGTGAACTCCTTGCAATATCTTTCCTTCCAAACCATTCAAAGGATTGTCCTCCCTGTACATAATGCTGAAAATTTTACCTTTGTGAGAAATGACTGATTTAATTTCCATACTTTTTTTAATAACTTAATATTTGCAATCACTTGGTACTCCGACTACCAAGTGATTTTTCTAAAAACAAAATCCAAGAAGTCTGCTCAATATAATCAAGCGCGCTTCCGGCATTATCCGCCCTTAAAATATCGTCAATATTTTTTAGTGATTGTTCAAACATAAATTTATTTCAAAAATTGCTGCCAGACTTGGATTCGAACCAAGATACTCAGATTCAGAGTCTGAGGTCCTACCATTAGACGATCTGGCAATGATTAAGAAGCTTCAGTTATTAGCTTTTAGCTGTCAGCTTTTAAATACAATAAGCGAAAAAAGGCTTTTATTCAAGGTTAATAAACTTTGAATTACGAAACACCCTGAATTGTCATCCTCGCATATGCGGGGATCTAGCGTATTGCTTGCTGATTCTGGATTCCCGCCTGCGCGGGAATGACAGAAAAAAGAGTTTCGTAATTCAAAATTAATAAAAAAAGTTTTTTCAGCAAATTCCAATTAGAATAATTAGAACCGCTACCCCAACTTCCGTTATTTCTTCTTCCTCGCAATCGCCGCTTTCATAAATTCGGTGAAAAGAGGGTGCGGGTGAAGAGGGCGAGCTTTGAATTCGGGGTGGAATTGCGTGCCGAGAAAAAACGGGTGCGCGCTTTTCGGCAATTCTACTATTTCCATAAGATTGCCATCGGGAGACTTGCCGGAAAACACCAGACCGGCTGACTCAATTTTTTTAATATAATCCGTATTGACTTCGTATCTGTGCCTGTGCCTTTCCCAGACCTCGTCCTCGCCGTAAGCGGCTCGGGCGATAGTTCCCTTTCCAAGAACTGCTTTATAAGCGCCGAGCCTCATCGTTCCGCCATATTTCTCGTCCTCCATATTTTTCTTCTGGTCAGACATAATGTCTATCACGGGATTTTTTGAATTCGGGTCAATCTCAGTGGTATTGGCATCCTTTAATCCTAAAACATTTCTCGCGTATTCAATGACGGCAAGTTGCATTCCGTAGCAAAGGCCGAGATAAGGAATTTTATTTTCGCGGGCGAACTTTATCGCTTTGAGCTTCCCTTCTATCCCGCTTTCGCCGAAACCGCCAGGAACAATCACCCCGTCAAAATTATTAAGCATTGAAACTTCTTTTTCGCCATTTTCTAAATCTTTGGAATTAAGCCATGTCAATTTCGCCCTAACCCCAAGATTATACGCCGAATATTTCACGGCTTCAATCACGGAAATGTAAGCATCGGAAAGCACGAAATCGCCCGTGTCAAAATATTTTCCGATGACGGCAATGTTCACTTCCTCTTTCGCTGATTTTACTTTCGCGACAAACGACTTCCAATCTTTCATATCTTTTTCGTTTTTAGTTTTCAACTTTAGAGATTTCAAAATTATTCCTCCCAGATTATCTTTTTCAAAATTCAGAGGCACATCGTAGACGCTATCCACATCCGGCGCGGAAATGACATTTTCCGCCGCGATATTGCAGGAAACGGCGATTTTCTCTTTTCTTCTTTCATCAAGAACCGTGGCTCCGCGCGCGATTATTATCTCCGGCTGGACGCCGTAGGAATTGAGATTGCGAACGGCGTTCTGGGTCGGGCGAGTTTTCATTTCTCCCAAGGTTGATGGGATCGGAAGATAGCTTACCAAAACGAAAATCACATCATCCGGATTTTTTAGTTTCAAAGTTCTTGCGGCTTCTATGAACATTATGTTCTGATAATCTCCGACAGTCCCGCCTATCTCAACTATGGAAATATCCGCTCCGCTTGTTTCAGCCGATTTCTGAATCCTTCTTGTTATCTCGCCGGTGATGTGCGGAATCGCTTCAACGCACTTGCCTTTGTATCCAAGATTCCTCTCTTTCTCTATGACATGCTGATAAATCATTCCGCTCGTCATATAATTGTCAGGCTTCAAATCAATGTTCATAAATCGCTCGTAATTCCCCAGGTCCTGGTCGCACTCAAGTCCGGAATCAATGACAAACACTTCTCCGTGCTCGGTCGGATTCATCGTGCCGGCGTCAATATTGAGATACGGGTCAACTTTTATCGGATTGACTTTATAATTCTTTGACTGCAAGATTTTTCCGATTGACGAAGTGGCGATGCCTTTGCCCACTCCGGACATAACGCCGCCTATCACGAATATGTATTTATGATTTTTCTTTTTCATAAAACCAAGCGCCGTTCCGTTTCGCCCGCTTGGCAAAAAGGAACGGCAACTAAAATTATATCATTTAAATTCTCTGGAATTACGAGACCTTCAAATATCTCCTTACCGCCAAATAACTGGAAACAGCTCCGATAAGTATACCCGAGCCGGCGATAATAAGGAAGATTTGACCGAAGTTTCTTATGTAGTAGTCAAATAGATTAAGACCCATAAAAAAATTTGCCGTGGCTTTCGTGGAATAGAAAGTAATCGGATAGAAAAGAATGAGCGTGATCATAGCCGAGACAAAGCCGTACATTATCCCGCTTACCACGAAAGGACCTCTTATGTATCTGCTGCTCGCGCCGACCAGCTTCATAACCGATATTTCTTCCCTTGACACGTATATTGTCAGCCTTATCGTGTTGAAAGTTATGACTATTGAAAGGACGATCAAGATTATGGTCAAAACAAGACCGATCTTATTAGTTCCTTCTATTATTTTGGTAAATCTGTCTATCGCTGTTTTGTTTTGGTAATAATTTATCTTGTCAATGATTGAAACGCCGCCCTGAAGAAAAACATCTTTACCTTGGAGATAATTGGAAATATTTTCATACTGCGAAGGTTCCATGGCTTTGATATTGAGCGATGCGCCGAGAGGATTGTCAGCGAGCTCTTCAAGAGCCTGGAGCGTCTGCTCGTCGTTCTCGTGCTTCTTTTTAAAATTAGCGAGCGCCTCTTCGCGGGAAGTGTAAGTAATCTTGGCGACTTCCGGCAGAGCTTCAAGATTTTTCTTTATTGTCATAATATTCTGGGTATCGGCGGAAGTGATAAAATAAACATTGATGTCAACTTTGTCTTTTATCTGATTGAGGGTGTAATTAAACAGCGTCCCCATGAAAATGATGGAACCGATGGCGAAAAGAGTAATCGTCATCACGAGGAGCGACGCCAAGGACACGAAGCTGTTGCGCCAAAAATTCACGAACCCCGCTTTTATCACCCTCTTTGCTTTTGTAATTAACATAATTTCAAATTTTATAAACTTTTAAGTCTTAATTTTACGGACTTTGGACTACATCACATATCTGCCTTCTTTGTCATCCCTCACCACTCTTCCGGAATCCATGGTTATGACGCGCCTGCCGAGCGAATCTATCACTCCCTTATTGTGCGTGGTGAGAATAACGGTCGTTCCCAAATCATTTATTCTCTTCAATATCTGGACGATTTCATAAGTGTTTATCGGGTCCAGATTTCCCGTAGGTTCATCAGCAAGAATAATGTCGGGCTGATTGACTATGGCGCGGGCTATGGCTACTCTTTGCTTTTCCCCGCCTGAAAGCTCGTGCGGGAAGCTCCATATTTTTTTCTGAAGGTCTACCAACTCTAGCACATGAGGAACATCGGCTTCTATTTCCGCGTCTTCTCTGCCGGCCGCCTCCATCGCGAAAGCGATGTTTTCATAAGCCGTTTTATTCGGCAATAGTCTGAAATCTTGGAAAATCGCCCCCACCCTGCGGCGATATCCTGTCATTTCTCTCCTTTTGAGCTTATGAATATTAATGGACTCGAAAAACACAGCACCCGAAGTCGGGCGGTCTTCCGCCAAAAGCATTTTTAATAGGGTAGTTTTGCCGGCTCCGGAATGTCCAACAATAGAAATAAATTCTTTCGGCTCCACCGAAAAAGTAACATCGGCAAGACCGACTGATTTGTCCGAATATAATTTCGTCACCTTTTCAAAATAGATCATAAACTTTTATTAAAGCTGTATGTATTTTATTTCATCCGCGAGAAAAAAGCCAGCATCAGCAAAAGGTTGTAGGTGGTAGATTTTAGAGAATAGAAACTGATTTAATTTTTAATCTAGTCTAGGGTTCTTAACAAGTCACTTAAATTCCAATAAAAGCGGAGTGTGGTCTGAAACTACATCGGGTAAAATTTTAAAATCAATAACCTCCACTTCCGGTGAAGTAAATATGTAATCAGCGAATTTTTCGGATTTTGAGTAAAGACTTGTTCTGGTTGAAGTAATGCCATTTTTTACTACAAGATTCATCATATTTTTCTCCAACATTCTTATGCTTTCCGTGTCCGGCCGCAAATTAAAATCCCCGCAAAGAATTCTCGGCACATCCTTGAATTTATCTAAAAGGTTTGAAATCTGTTTTGACTGGCGAAGTCGTATAGGATTGTCTTTCTTACCTTTACCTGTCCAGTGTCCATGGACATTCATAATAATGGTGTCTTTATCATTATGAATCTTCACCCATTGAAGCTTTCTGTCATGGTCGCTGAAATCATCATTCGGGTCAAAGTTTTCATTTTTATACAATAAGACATTTCCGACCTCTGCGACTTGTATATTTTTCTTGACAAATGTCGCCAACCCGTAAGATGCTCCGTGAACAGGACAAAAATATCCTTCATGATTTTTCAGAATTTCCTCTATGCTATTGAAAAGTTTTTTACAGGCATTATCAGCAACGATAAGATCAGCGGTTGATGTTTTTTCATCCAGATTGTGAAAAATTTCTTGGAAACAGAAAATATCAACATCCTCGTTTTTGCCAATAAATTCTAAAAGTGGTTGATAAATTTTCCCTCCCCAAGTGTTTAATGTGATTAATTTCATAATTTTGAATAAAGATTGTAAATTATAAATCAAATAAAATATCTGAAGTTATTTCTCGCTCTTTGTTCCCCACTTTACGGACTTTATGGACTTTATAACTTTATGTGGGAATTGTGAAAAGTCTGACTTCCTTATTTTATATTCCTTGGGAAAGTTCGGAAGTCTGACTTCCTTATTTTACTTTACAACTTTATGGACTTTATAACTTTATAGACTAGATTCCTTTCTCCGCCTCAATGAATTCATCCAGGTCTCCATCCAAGACCTTATCAATATCGTGAATTTCAACATTCGTCCTATGGTCTTTTATCATCTTATACGGATGGAAAACATACGACCTTATCTGATTGCCCCACTCTATCTCCATCGTCTTGCTTATATAAAGCCCTTGCTCTTTCTTTTTTCTCTCTTCTTCGCGAAGGCGATAAATTTTGCCCTTCAAAATTTCCAGAGCTTTTTCCTTGTTCTGCGCTTGAGATCTCTCCCCGCTTGCGTGCACCGACAAATTGGTCGGCAAATGGACAACTCTCACGGCAGTTTCTCTTTTGTTCACATTCTGCCCGCCCGGCCCGCTGGATTTGGAGGTTTCAATCCTCAATTCGCTCTCGGAAATAACAACCTCGCCGGTTTTTTCTAGTCTAGGAATTACTTCCACGAGAGAGAAAGAAGTGTGGCGGAGTTTTTTGGCATTGAAAGGAGAAATTCTCACCAGCCGATGCACGCCGGATTCGTTTTTAAGCGTGCCGTAAACATTGTTCCCTTTGATTTCAATCGTTATATTACGATACCCTCCGTGGTCATTTTCATTTTTATGAACGACTGAATATGACCAGTTTTTGGTATCAAAATATTTCAAATACATACCGATAAGAATTCTTGAAAAATCTTCAGCGTCGTCGCCTCCCGCGCCGGAGAGTATCGTCATAACCCCGTCGCCTTTGTCGTATTTCCCTCTCCCAGCGGCTTCCTGCTTAAGCTCATTAAGCTCCTTTATCGTCGCCTGCGCTTTCGCCTTATCGCTCCAAAAATCCGCCGATTGCATAAGCTCTTCTAGTTCTTTAATTTTCGCTATTTTATTTTCCACATTTTAAGTGTATCAAATTACGAGATAATAAAAAAACAGAGCCATATTGCTTAGCGCAATATGGCTCTTCAATAAAGACCTTCGTCCAACTTAATGAACCGAGGTTTCTTTTAAAATTGGATTTCTCTCTCCGAAAAACTTCTCATAAGACTTGACATATATCGTCCACGGAGAAATTTCCCTTAGATAAATACATTGCAGACTTTCTATCAACCGACCTCTCATCTCGTAAACCTGGTCTTGGATCTTAACGATATCATCTACCGTTTTTGTTATCGTTAAGTTGGACTTCAGTTGAGGGTAATTAAACAAAAATGACGGCGCTGGTCCAAGATTGCTTATTATCTCCTTCTCAATTTCCGGATATTTCTGCATTTCTTTTCTTATTATGGAAGTTAAGTTTTCTCTCCTTTCTTCCAACATGGTAATCTTCATCTTCAACCCTCTAACTTCCGAAAAATCACCAATTTGACATGAATATTTGCCAAAGGTAAGACCCAAAATTGCCGCGACGGTAATGAGTATAGAAATAATTGAGGCTACGCCAAAATCTGTTTTATTCCCTGAATTCTTACCTGCTTTTTTCCACATAAGTGTAAAAAAGCCACTAATCACGACTAGCACCAAAAAAAGACCAATACTAAACATAAATCGCCTCCATTCCCTAAAAAGGTTTCCAAAATTAAAAAGTACTACGATATATTAAACAAACCTGGAATAAGGTAAACATACTCCAATAAATAAGTCAAGGGTCCTGGTCCGTTTGAATAAAAAAATATTTTAAAAAGACTCGCTGTCATACGATAATTAATGACCAGAATTTCCTTGAGTACCAGCAACCCCGTCAAAAATTTCTTTGTTTTCCGCGCCTTCAACTTTGATTGTGCCCCAAGCTCCGCGGTCAAGCCTTGAGAGAGCGTGGTCAACCAAAATGTAATTGCCCGGCACTTCCAATCCAAAATCCGTTATCGTCGCTCCGCCGGCGGGAACAATCGTTGACTGCACATTTTTATGTGGCTCGGAGCCGATGGCTCCTTCCGGATAAACTTTATCAAAAATCTCTCCTATGACATGAAAAGACGAAATGAGATTGACTCCTCCGTTGCCGAAATAAATCCTGACTTTGTCGCCGACTTTCGCGCTCATATTGCCGACAGTCCCCTTCGTCCTGCCATTAAAGACGACGTACTCGGGATGTCCGTCAAGCATTTTCTTGGCGTCAAAAACCTGCAGTCCTTTGTCTCCCATATCATTTGCCGTATAAAATTCTCCCTGCGTCACATAAAATTCCTTGTCCACTTTCGGTAATCCTTCTTTCGGCTCAACTAAGATAAGTCCGTACATTCCGTGCGCCATATGGGCCGCCACATTAGGATGAGCGCAATGATAAATATAAATTCCGGGATTAAGCGCCTTAAAAGTCAGAGTTCTTGATTCGCCCGGCAAGACATTGGTAACTACCGCCCCTCCACCCGGACCGGTGACGGCATGAAGGTCAATATTATGCGGATTAACGCTTGAAGGGTCATTCTTGAGCGTAAGTTCAACGGTGTCGCCTTCTCTCACCCTAAGAAACGGCCCCGGAACTTTTCCGTCAAATGTCCAATAAGGCATAATCACTCCCGGCGCCATTTCAGAGATTACTTCTTTAGCCGTGATGTTAATTTTTACCATTGCGGACTGGGTGCGATTAGTAGGAGCTGGAATTTCATTGGGGTCGCGAGCAATATCAGCGACTTTTTCCATCTTGTCTAAATTTTTGAAAAACGCCAACATATTTTTGAAAGGAATCGCCGGACCGTCGGCTGGACCGTATGTTTTTAAAGTGAACGGATATTCAATCTTTTTCGGTAAAACTTTCGGCGCAAACAGAAAAAGAAAAATTCCGAAAAATATTAAGAAAATAATAGTTGCCGTCTTTTTGGAATGCAATTTGTAGAGAATTCCAAACAAAAGAACAGCGCAAAAAATAATGGCGATAATAATCCCAAAACTCTGCAAAATTAGATACTTGGTCAAATAAAATATTTCAGACATATTGTTTAGTTTTAATAATTTTAACTTTTTAATTACCTAATTATATAAATATATGCAGATTATTCCAACTTTACTTTATAAACTTTTTACTTCTCCTCTAGGAAGGATCCGACTCAGGCGGAATAACTTTACAGATTTATGCGGAGCCATCCCCGAGAATCGAACTCGGGACCTACCCCTTACGAAGGGGTTGCTCTACCAACTGAGCTAGGATGGCTTGAATTTAATTTGAAAGAGCTTCAGTCGCCACTTTAGCAAAAAATTTCCATGAAATCCATATTTATATAAAAACATTTGGCGGTAAAACCGCCAAATGTTTTTATCTCTATGCATTGAGACTATAATTACACTCCGCAACTGCCGCCGCCTCTCGCGCCGGAATTTTCTGTTTTGCTCTTAATTTTCTGGAAGCCTGCTCCGCTTGAATAATCA
>JBBUED010000033.1:0-6595 GCA_038078215.1 Patescibacteria group bacterium
TTCAGTTATCCCCAGTTGCATCAGTTGATAGAGGTATTATAATAAAGTCAATGTTGACTTATCTTTGAGTAAGTCTTTGCATTTTTAATAAAGGTTTTTAACAATTTAATAAAGTTTTATGCGCAATTGGAAAAATTTTTTTCTGTCGGCGACTGCTTTTTCGGCGTTGCCGTTTTTATTTATCAATCTCTTGTTTTCTACCAGTCTTGCCGAGGCGGCAATCACAGTTCAGGCTCCGCCTATAGACAGATTTTTCCAAAGTCCGACGGTTGGCGGAGGGGCGATATTGCCTCTTACCAGTTTTATGCTGGTTCAGTCTAGCGGCTCTGACACTTTGTCTAAAGTCGGCGTCCAATTTTTTGCTTCCACGACAATGAGCCAGGGCGAAATTTCCAGAGTTTCTCTTTGGAAAGAATCCGGCGCGACTCCTGGTTTCCAGATCGGACAGGACACATTCGTCGGCGGGGCGGCGTCAACCTCGCCAATGGTTGACGGAACTTTAATCGTTCTTACGCCTACAGCGCCGGTTTCAATAACTTCAACTCCGTCTGAATTTTTCATAATCGCCTCAACGACGGCCGTGAGCGGAATCACGAACGGTCACGGATTTGATTTGAGAATGCAGAATAATTTTGCCAGCACTTCGGCTCCGTCCGGAATAGGTTCGGCGTTTAATCCGGGCAAGAAAGTGACCCTTAACCAATCAGCCACGCTCAAGATAAGCGAAGTGAAAGCCGGCGCGACCGGCAACGCGGCGGATGAATTCGTTGAGCTTTACAACACGGGAGAAACAGACATCAATCTTGCCGACCTGCCTCTTAATTTGCATACTTTTTATTCCACGCCTAACGGCAGTTCCACTCCCGTCGCTTTGACGTATTATAAAAGAATAATACCGAGCCACGGCTTTTTCTTAATCGGTTCGCAGGTGGGCTACAGCGGAACAACTCCTCTTGATGCCGTCTTCGCGACCAGCAGTTTCGGCGTTCTCGGCGTTAACGGCGGAGTGTCCATAGCCACGAGCTCCGGAATCGCGGCGACTACCACGGCCATAGATAGAATCGCTTGGGGAACTCAAGCTCTTGCAAACGGAGAAGGCCCGTCACTACCGGCAGATTTGGGAAATGATAAGAGTTATGAACGCAAAGCCACCACCACTTCAACCGCGACGAAGATGGCTCCGGGCGGAGCAGATATCGGTAAAGGAAACGGAAGCGATCTAGGCGACAACAGATTGGACAATAATGGAGATGCTGTTGATGAAGGGGATTTTGTGGAGCAAAGTGGTTCAGGAATAAATCCTCAAAATTCCAACAGTCCCGCTGAATTTCCTTTCGGCGGAGGAGGGGTGCCCGACACATCATCGCCTCAAGTCATGGGTTCTTATCCTTCGGATGGAATGACCGGCGTGCCAATTGATTTTTCTTTCATTGGTTTTGGATTCAATAAACCTATGAGTTCAAGCACCATAAACACGACAAATGTGAGTTTGACCACGGGCGGAGGAGCGAATCTTTGTACGACCGTAAACTACAATCCGTTCCCGAATAATTTTGAACCGCCGGCAAAATGTTCTCTTTCAGCCAATCTTTCGCCTAGCGCGACTTACATTTTTACGGTTGGAACGGGAGTTCAAGATATATCAAGCAATTCCCTTGACCAAAATTCATTCACGGCGGGCAATCAAGCTTATACCGCCACATTCACAGCCGGAGCGTCTGGGCAGACTTTCACCAATACTATGCCTCCCTCTATAATGGGAGTAAGTCCCTTCCAAGGAGGTTTCAATATCCCCACCAACCTCGCGATGATATCCACTGAATTCAGGTCGGATATGAAAGTCAGCACTTTAAACAATACTAACATCACCTTGGCCTCGGGTGCGACTAATGTGCCTCTGGGCAATTTCTCTTTCAGCACTTCAACGGGCAGGTATATATTGACGGCAACCACAAGCCCGGCCAGTCTTCCTTTGTCTTCCAACACGGTTTACACAATTACTGTCAAAACTGCAGTTCAAAACATCAACAGCATCTCTCTTCCGTCGCAATACACATCAACATTTACCACTAGCGCCCAAGCGGACAATTCCGCTCCGGCAATTGTGGGAGTTCTGCCCGCCGCCGGCGCGACCATTGCGGCTAACACGAGCGACTTCATCTTTACTTTTGACGATAATATTGATTCTTCAACAGCCACTTCCGGATCAGTCACCCTGGGTATTTCCGGCGGAGCTAATCTTCCCGGAAGCGTAATGTATAATCCAGTCGCTAAAGAAGGTCATTTCATACCGAACAACATTTTACCGCTCGGGCAAAGCCTCGTTCTCGCTATTAAAGGAGCTTCAATAAAAAATGTCTCCGGCGTATATCTGGGCACTGATGTGACTAAAAACTATACAGTTGAAGCGGTAAATTCCGATGTCACCGCTCCATCGATCCTTTTTGCAAACGGCAATGAATTTGAATTGGCGATTACCTTTAACGAAGCGGTTAACTCAACCGATGCGACCACTCTTGCCAATTACTCACTGACCGTCGGCGGGACCGCCCAGACATTAAGCTCCTTGGCAGGCAATACTTTGACTTATGACGTTCAGACAAGAACAGTCAAGCTTTCGGGCATTCATTTGACCTCTGCCGCCGCTTTCACAATTACTGCCCAGAATATAAAAGATACGACGGGCAACACTATGACTTCAAGTTCTTTCAACGGAACAATTTCTTCTGCTTCATCACAAGGGTTTGTCGGTCCGGGACTCTTCACTGGCACCACTTTTGGGGAACAGAAAGATTTCAGCGCGTCCGGAATAGGATTTATGCCTCCGGTTGAAATTCGCCCTTCAAGCAATTTCATAAACGCTTCCAGCACCTACAATTTTGAATTGCCGATAGCCAAGCAGATAGACGCTAATGGAACAATTGTCATTACTTTCCCATCTGCCGCCGATTTCAGTATTTGCTGCGCCGCAACCACGAGCGCCAGCAACCCTTTTATGAGCTCGCAAAATAGCGATATAAACGGACCAGGCACGGGAACAATAGGTATAAAATCTGTCGTCAAAGACGGAACATCCAAAACAGTAACTTTGACTTTGGATACAGCGACAAGATCAGAGCTCTTTAATAGCGTCACCGATACTCACGACTTCTTGCGGTTCGCGATTGCCGATATAAAAAATCCTTCAATACCGAAAGGCATAGACACTTCGGGATACAGTATAGACATAAAATCCAAGAAAGCGGATGGGACTCTTCTCGAATCATTCTCCGCCAACCCTGTCTATATCGGAGGAGGTTCTTCGGGCGGAGGCGCAACAACAACGGTTCGGGGAAAGGCAACAGGAAATGGCGGAAATCTGGCAAATATGAAAATACATATGATGTCTCCGCTGACGGGTCTCCTTGACGCGATAACAGACACTTCGGGAGATTATCAATTCACTGATATACCTGTTGGCAGTCAAATGCTCACCAATAATTTCGGAGGAGGAAGCCAGTTCTTCTTGTTTACAGACCCTTTTATCAGTGGAATAAATGATTCAAACGGCGCCACCACTACGGCATTTTTCGGCGACAGTATGCCAACTCCCATTCAAGCGACTTCCACCAGTATTATTACCAGAAATTTCCCATTAACCGCCACTTCCTCGGCTATTAATTTCACTGTCAATGTTACGGCTTCAAGCGCCACTTTTGGCGCGACCGAACAGGTTGATGTATTCGCCGGCGGACCGGGAAAATTCATAACCAGAACGGTAACTCCTGGGAACGGAGCGCTGACCAATTCGCTTTTGACCACAATACCTATACCTCAAGTGAACGGTCATTGGGGAATTGGAATAGGTCCAGCTATGCCTAAGGGTGTAGGTGAAATGATGGGTCCTATGCCGCAAGTTTCTTGGTCTATGCCAAAGCCTGTTGATGTTACGGTTTCCGGTTGTCCTTCAGCTTGTACAGCTACAGTAGACAATGTCACCGCGACTTCCAACTTATTCACCATATCTAAAGCGGACAAAACAATAACTGGCTTGCTTCAAGACGGAAGCGGAAATTCTATGTCCGGAGCGATGGTCTTTGCTTACTCTCCGACCGGAGGCTCAGGCAATCAAGCACAGACTTCCGCATCGGGCTCATTTTCTATCGGTGTTACGCAAGGATCTTATGTCGTGGGAGCTTTCTCGCCGGGTATCGGCCAATCAAAAGAAGTTACCGTAGTCGTTAATTCATCAGGCAGTGTCTTTGTAGGCGGTTCGCCAACGGCTTCCACCGGAACAACCGGAGCCAATCCTTTCGTAATGAAAATGACAAAGCCCGGCAACAAAATAACCGGCCGCGTGACTGACGGCACGAATCCCGTCGGAGGCGCTTCGGTCTACGCTTACAGAACGGACGGTCCCGGACACGGCGACGCGATTACGGATTCTTCAACAGGAAATTACACGATTTATGCGGACAACGGTTCGTGGAAAGTCGGCGCTTTCGTGCCGGGATTCGGTCCTATGACCGAACAGACGGTGACGGTGGCGAGCGCTGATAAGACGGGCATAGACTTCGCTCCGACTTCAGGAACGACCCTTTCCATTCTTTCAGGCACTTTATACGAAGACCTTGACAATAATAATATTTACGCGACCGGCACGGAAGCTATTTCCGGCGCGGTCATCAGAGTCTCGGGAAGTGGCGGAACGAACGAGGGTATGTCCGGTAGCGACGGTTCTTTCTCCATCAGAGTGCCTTCGGGGAACGGCTACAACATTACCGATATTTTCCATCCTTCTTACGGCAGAATCGCCCCGCTCAACAGCGCCGGAACCGCAATTGGAACATTAAACCTTACGGCCTCAACGACTAAATACATCAGAGTTCCGGTGAGAAGAACGGTAACCGTGAATATCAAAGATTCAGGCGGCAGTCTTCTTACTGTGCCTAAGGCCTTCATTGACCTGTTTGATAATGTAAGACAGTCCGGAATTCACGCGGAGATTATCAACGCTTCTTCCACAACAATATCGGTGCCGAACGGAGCCAGTACGACGATTCGCGCTTTCATACAGGGAATGCCGTCGTCAAACGTTTCCATCTCCGCGGTTAACAGCGATACTTTGATTCTAAGCGGAGTCCTTGAAGTCAACGGGAACGAAGGGGTCAATCTGACGGTTGACACTTCATCCAAGCCGATGAGAACCATTTCCGGAACCGTCTACAAAACGGCGGCGAGCGGAGGGAACGAATTGGCGGACGCTTGGGTGCAATTTATTGACAACGCCAATGGAATCCGCGTAGGAACGCAGGCGTCTTCAGCTGGCGCTTACAGCGTGAAGCTGGCTGACGGGACATATAACGCGATGGCGATGAAACCTGGATATGTCGGAACTCCTTCGTCGGTCACGGTTGGCGGCGACATTACTCAAAACTTTGTTCTTATTCAATCAAGTTTGACTATTTCCGGACAAGTGACGGCCGGAGGTTCGGCCGCCAAGGATGCTTTCGTCAGAGCTGAAAAGGCGGGCGGAGGAGAAGCTATAGCGAAAACCGATACTAGCGGAAATTATATCCTTAATGTGACAAGCGGAACGTGGCGGGTGTTCGCCACGGCGGAAGGGTATAGCCAGGCCAGTTATTCATCCAATCCCTTGATGGTGACGACAGGCTCGCAGAGCAGTATTAATATCGCTTTGACCTCGGCGGTTTCGCTCCAGACGAAGCTCGCGACATCCAACACCTTTACCGACACTTCAGCCGGCACATTCAACGACAGCACGGTCGGAGTGAATATCCAGCTTGATTCAGGCACTCTCGGCTCGGCGGGAAGTAGCGCTTATTTGACCGCGAGAGAGACTAGCAACATCCCCAATACGGCGAGCGTGAATATCATCGGCAACAAGGCCAAAGACATAAGCGCCTATTCCGGCGGCAGTCAAGTAAAGAATCTTCAGTCTGGCAAATCGGCCACCGTTGACTTGACTTACACCAAGAGCGAATTGACCGGAGACGGGATAACCACGACTGATAAAGTAAGCAAGCTTAGTATGGTCTCATACAGCGACGACAAGCAGGAATGGGAATCTCTCTCAACCACAATCACTTATAAAGATTCGAACGGTTTGCCGATAGCCTCCCCTTCCTCTGACTTGACGGGCGTAGCGACGGTAGTGTTTACGGCAGTTGGTACACACTTCTCACCATACGCTTTGTCTGAAGCGACAGGCATAAATCCTCCGGATGTTCCTGTCGGGTTGGATGCCTCGGCGGGATTGGCCGGTAGCGGACAAATTACCGTCAACTGGAGTTCGGTCAGCGGCGCCACCGGATATTACATATACAGAGACACATCTTCCACCGGTTCATTCCCCCTCTTGGTTGACGCGGGAAATGTTACGAGTTATGCCAATACGGGACTTACCGGCGGGACGACTTATTATTACAAAGTTTCCGCTTATAAAAATACAGGCAGTCCGGAATCAGCCGCATCGGCATCGGTAAACGCGAGCGTGTCGGCAAGCAGTGGCGGCTCGGGAGGAGGATTTTCAATTACCAGCAGAACCGTCACCTCATCCTCCTCTTCCGCCGCATCGGCCACGGCTTCATCCGCG
>JBBUED010000033.1:6695-39894 GCA_038078215.1 Patescibacteria group bacterium
AAAAAACTTGTGGACACTCGGTGTCCACAAGTTTTTATTTGCTTGATTTTAGGTTTATGAGATGGAATAATTACTACAAATGATGTTCTTTGGTCATTCTATCTAACTTTGAATTACGAAACTCTTACTCGACGGGCTATTTTGAGGGTACGGATTTTTTGAAGCTTAAAAAATCCTGAAATTCTCGTCCCTCACCAGTTTTGATTTTAGAAATTTCCACTTCCAAAACTGGTGAGGGACTCAAAACCCCTTCAAAATAGCCCGCCTCGACGAGTTTCGTAATTCATAGTCTCTAAAGTCTTTTAACCCGAATTTTTAACAATTTCTTAGGAGGGGTGCTGAATGAAGATGAAAAGTTCTTTAATATTTTATCTACCGTTTGTGTTTATCGCTTCAATTTATTTTTTAACATTGAGATCGGAAGGAAAAGCTGAACAACCGAGAAAGATTGGACAGATTCAAAACAATATAAAAAAAATAATTGTCAT
Organism: Patescibacteria group bacterium; assembly: GCA_038078215.1. Classification (GTDB taxonomy): domain Bacteria; phylum Patescibacteriota; class Minisyncoccia; order Phycocordibacterales; family GWA1-40-21; genus GWA1-40-21. The sequence continues at coordinate 7,184 of JBBUED010000033.1, forward strand.
TGAAACGGAAGAGTTTGAACCGTTCGGAAGAGTTATATGTAAGACTGCTAACGGCAATAGATCTATTTTTACCGATTGGATGAGCGCAAAGGATGCCGTTATCGCAAAGGCAGAGATGGTGGAACGTTATCGTAATAATAGTCTTGAGATATTCATTGAGTACGATAAATATCTATATTAGTAGTCTTTTTTGACAAGAGGCGTTGTTTGTTTAAACGCCTCTTTCCCTTTTAAATTTTGTGATATACTTTTTAAAATTATGGAAAATGAAATTTTGAAAAAACTTGAGGAGCAGGCGAGAAAGATTGAGGGAATTTATATTTCCGTGGGAAAAATGAGAAAGTATTTTCTTTGGACTTTGATCACAACCGTGGCATTTGTCGTCTTGCCTCTCGTCGGACTCATGTTCGCAATTCCGAAATTTTTAAGTACTTATGATATGGCAAGCGGACTAGGATTATAATTCTTTAGTAATTTATTTTTAATAAAAATATGACAAAATTTCAAAAACTTTCAATTTTAATCCTCCGTCTATCGCTCGGCTTTTTAATGTTCTACGCCGGCATTACGAAAGTGACGGACTCGTCATGGTCGGCGGCCGGATATTTAAAAGGAGCCAAGGCCGTCGTCCCTTTTTATAATTTTCTTTTAAGTCCTTCGGTTTTGCCCGTCATAAATTTTCTGAACGAATGGGGTCTGACGCTTCTCGGAATATCCCTGATATTCGGAGTATTTGTCAGGTTGAGCTCGACTCTTGGAATTGTCTTGATGATTCTCTATTATCTTCCGATTTCAAAATTTCCTTATGTCGGAGACCATTCTTATCTTGTTGACGAACATATAATTTATTCCTCCGTTCTTTTACTGCTTATGGCATTCAACGCCGGCAGAATATTCGGCTTTGATGGATGGTTCTTCAAATTCCGCCGATGATTGAACTCAAGATATTGACTATATTATTTTTCTGCGAAATAATTTAACAGCTAACTTATGGAAAACAAAATAACAATTCGCACTGTGGCATTTTGGGGAATATCCGCCTTGGTTCTTGGTGGAATAGTTTTTGGAATGGTAAAAATCGCATCGCGAAATTCTCCAAATAATAAAGAGCCTTTGTCTTTGGCGGACATACTTACTGAAAGCGACTGGATAAGAGGGAACAAAAACGCGAAAGTTATAATCACCGAATACAGCGACTTTCAGTGTCCGGCCTGCGCCGCCTATTATGAGCTTGTCAAACAAGTTCATAAAGATTTTGGCGACAATTTGGCGATTGTTTACAGGCATTTTCCGCTCCGACAAATACACGCGAACGCGGAGGCGGCCGCTTTGTCCGCCGAAGCCGCGGGCAGGCAGGGCAAGTTTTGGGAAATGCACGATATGATATTTGAAAGCCAAGAAAACTGGAAGGACGAGAAAAACGCTCAAGAAATTTTCAGCGAATACGCGGGAAAGTTAGATTTGGATGCGGAACGATTTAAGTTGGATTTGAATTTAAAAGAGTTAAAACAGAAAGTTGAAGCCGATTATCAGAGCGGAGTTAAAGCCGGAGTGAATCACACGCCGACTTTCTTCTTGAACGGCAAGGAAATCCAAAATCCGCGAAGTTATGAAGAGTTTAAACAAATCATCAATGACTCTCAATCAGGAAAATAAATTCGTCTGATTCAATTTTCTTCCGGTGAGCTTTCCTGGATTTTAGATGCCTCATAACTCGCTTGTTTTTGGGATTATCGCGTTAAAATTTAGTGGAAAAGTCGTTAGTCAATAAATTAACAATAAATTATTTTTTATGAATAATCAAAAAACCATTCAATGGATTTTGAGAATTGCCGTCGCCGGCGAATTTCTCGGTCATGGCGTTCTCGCTTTGCAGGGCAAGAAGGATTGGATAGGGTGGATAAGTGAAATAACGGGAGTTCAAAACGAGCTAGCGGTTAAGTTGCTGTTTATTTTTGGAATTATGGATTTGCTGGTGGCGCTCGTTGTTTTGTTTAAACCGATCAAGCCAGTGCTTCTTTGGGCGACTTTCTGGGGATTTTGGACGGCGCTCGTGCGTCCTATCGTGGGACAACCGATCTGGGATTTTATTGAACGATTCGCAAACTGGGGCGCTCCATTGGCTCTGTATTTCATCTTGCGTTCAAAAAATTAAATTTAGTTAATTATAATTATTTTAAATTAATACATTAAATATGGTTAAAGTTGGAGAAAAAGCGCCGGAATTTTCAAATGTTGCCGCTTATCAAAAGAGAAGCGACTTCCCGAAAAAAATTTCTTTTTACGATTACAAGGACAAATGGCTGGTTCTGTTTTTTTACCCTCGCGACTTTACTTTTATCTGTCCCACGGAGATAAAGGAATTCAGCCGTTTAGAGAAAGAATTCAAAAATTTGAATTGCGAAATTCTAGCTTGCTCAACTGACAGCGAGTGGTCGCACAAGAATTGGTTTGAAAGAGATTTAAAAGAGGTGCGATATCCGGTGCTGGCCGATACGACGCAGGATATTTCCCGTTCTTATAATGCGCTTGGAAAAGACGGCGCGGCGCAGAGAGGAACTTTTATCATTGACCCGGAAGGTATTCTTCGCTGGATGATGGTTTCCGATAATTCCGTCGGCCGTTCCGTCAAAGAAACTCTGCGGGCGGTTAAGGCGCTTCAGACCGGCGAGCTCTGTCCGGTGGAATGGGAGCCAGGCGATGAATTTCTTAAAAAGCCCTAAAAACCTTTATGAAATCGCTTGGTACTCCGACTACCAAGTTGTTTTTGGTTCTGATATCCAAAGGTTTTAAATTTCTATTGGTTTGTTTTTGCTTGACATCGCGTATTAAGGGTTTAAAATTTAAGCAGATTAAGGAGGTCATTGAAACCAACCAAAATCGCTTGTTTGCGGCAGTAGAACAATAATTAAGGCCGAATATGTTCTGGGCTAAAATTATCGTTTTATCCGCAGGGATTTTGTTAATATAAAGGGGGCGTTAAATAGTTTTTAATTCTTTATTTTCACCCAATGAAAGGGGGTGAGCAAGATGGAAAGCATAACTCCGTTGAGCACCACAAAGATAGCGAACATCAAATTAGCCTTAAGAAAAATTGATGAAGCGCTTAAGACGCTGAAGGACGCTTTTAAAATAGAAGATCTTTCTGAAAATCAGGCAGAAATGCTTAGCCAAATTGTTGATTTGTGCAGCAAAGAAATGGAAGGATTTGACTCTTTGCCTTTTAAAAAGAAAGTCATAGTGATGTCTAATTTTTCCGTTCACTGCGCAGCCGTTGTGCTTAATTTGTTGCATAGGACATCGACTGAAAATATGGATAGCATAATGGCTGGTATGAAAGATGTTTTTGAAAAAAGCGGTTTGAAAGTGAGCGGTAAAGATTCAAGTAGGAATTTTTTATCAGTAGTAGCTTAATTCGTATATAATCGCCCTCCCAAATAGGGAACTTTTTTAAAAGTTCCCTATTTTTTATGCTAAAATGCGCTTATGAAGAAATTCTTGATTTTCGTTATTGTTTTTGCTCCTCTTGCCGCTTTTGGATTTTATTTCTTGAATAAAGCAAAGGTCGCTATCTCAACATTGACGGAGGTATCTGATTATATAAGCGCGACATCCACCCGAAAAATTATTCAAAAAGTGGAAGAAAAAGTAGCGGAACTGCCGCCTGTTTTAAGCCGGAAAGATTATCAGGAATCTCTTCTTTCAGTCGGCGGAATATTTGATTTTACGAACAGACAAAGAAAGGCAAATGGGTCCCTGCCGTCATTATCCCAAAATTCAAAACTCAATCAAATCGCCGGTTTAAGAATTAAAGATATGTTTGAGAAAGAATACTTTGAACATAAATCGCCCTCTGGCGCAGGAGCGTCGGACATCGCTTATGATGTCGGATACGAATTCATTTTGATTGGCGAAAATATCGCTTTGGGAAATTTTGAGGGTGACGAAGCTCTCGTCCAAGCATGGATGGACAGTCTCGGCCACAGAGCTAACATTTTGAACAGTCGGTATACGGAAATAGGCATAGCGGCGGAAAGGGGGTTATACAAAGGCAAAAAGGTCTGGCTGGCTGTTCAGATTTTCGGACGGCCTTTGAATCTTTGCAATGAGCCGGATTATTCGCTTACGAAATCAATAAGCGAGAGCGAAGAAAGGATTAACTTGCTCAATATAAAAGCCAAGGCCTATTATTTTGAGATAGAATCAATGAAAGCAGTGAACACAGAAGCCGCTGAAGAATACAATAAAAAAGTCGGACAATATAATGAAGTCGTCAGGCAGATAAAAATTTTGAACAGTGAATTAAAAAGTTCTATTGATAAATACAATAATCAAGTGAAAGTTTTTAACGCCTGCATAGAGAAGTGACAACTGGATATTTTGGAATTAAGCATGAATTACTTTGAATTACGAAACTCTTTATTCAGCGCGTCATTTTAAGGGTACGGATTTTTTGAAGCTTAAAAAATCCTGAAATTCTCGCGCCGCCGCGCTCGAAACCCCCTTAAAATGACGCGCCTCAACGAGTTTCGTAATTCAAAATTGTTTAAGACCTAATCATCGTTAAAAGCATTTTGAATCTTATGTTTGCCTTTACGGAGTGCGGCTCGCCGGCTGGCATAATTATCATTTCTCCTTTTTTGAGATTATGATTTTTCCCCGAAAGTTTTATTTCAGCTTCTCCATCCAAGACGTGCAAGACGGCCTCGTAGGGAGCCGTATGCTCGCTCAATCCTTCGCTCTCATCAAAAGCGAATATCGTGATGCTGCCGTTAGCTTTCTTAAGAATCTCTCGGCTGACCACTGAACCGTTTTGATAATCTATTAAGTTAGTCAAGCTGATTGTCTGCCCCGAAAGATTTTTTGATATTTTATTTTCCATTTTTTTTGTTTAATGATAATGACGGGCTACTGATAACAGATAAAATTTATCAGTTATCATTTTTAAATACAATCCAAAATCCAAATCCGTGGCGCTTACTGCCACTTGGTACTCCGACTACCAAGTGCTTGGTAGTCGGAGTACCAAGTCATTTGATAATACGGTCAGATTTTGTAGCAATGGGAATTTCGTGTAGAATTGGTTGATGTCGCTTATTTCATTCATAGATTCTTACGGCTATTTCGCTGTTTTTTTGGGGGGGATATTTGAGGGAGAAGCGGTTTTGGTTTTGGGAGGACTCGCGGCGTACGGAGGTTTTTTGAATCTTCCCCTCGTCTTTTTCTTCGCGCTTATCGGCGCTATGGCGAGCGACTGGGCTTGGTTTTTCGTTGGAAGGCATAAAGGCAATAAAGTGATTGAAAGATGGCCCAAATTAAAAAATCTTATGCTGAAACCGCAAAGGCACATTGACAAAAGAGCCGCCTTCATTTCTTTCACGCTTCGCTTTATGTACGGATTTAGAACCGTCGTCCCTTTAAGCCTCGGCATGTCAACAATAAAGACGCCAGTTTTTCTTTTCTTCAACACGCTGGGGTCGATGCTTTGGGTTTCGGTTATCGGAACTTCAGGTTATTTTTTCGGCGATATTTTGGAAATATTTCTGGGGAAGTTAAAACATTACGAATTCAAGATTATTATTTCCACATTCATCGGAGCAATGGCGATATACGGGATTTATATGCTGGCTAAATATTTATTAAGAAAGTCGCTACGGAGCGGAAACGGCTTGACAAAATGAAAGGCTTGTCTATACTATTTAAATAATTGCAAGATTGAGTTATTGCGTCAGAGCAATTTTTCATAATAATAAGAAGCATATCTTGCTTTGCATACAGAAATAATTTAAAAGATTATTGTTAATGCCTTTGGCAAAAGGCAGTTTTTTCGTTTATTAATTTTAAAAATATGAAGACCCAAATAAAACCTATTTTTGACTTGGAGAAAAAGAAAGAGAAAAAATATTTCGGAAAGTTTAAAAAGCCCCTGACTTCCATACCGAACCTTGTTCAGCCCCAATTAGATTCATTCAAATGGCTTCTTGAGCACGGCATAGCGGAAGTCTTCAAGGATTTTTCCCCAATCAAAGATTACGGAGACAAGAAATTCGAGCTTGCGTTTACCGGTTTTGAAATTTTGGAAGCAAAATACGACGAGCATTACGCCAAAGAAAACAAAATTTCCTACGACGCTCCGCTTAAGGTCAAAGTAAGTCTTAAGAATAAAACATTTGGTTCGATCAAAGAGCAAGAGATATTTTTGGCGGATTTTCCGATAATGACTTCCCACGGGACTTTCATCATCAACGGCATTGAAAGAGTCATCGTGCCGCAACTCGCCCGCTCTTACGGAATATTTTTCACTTCAAGCGAAATAAAAGGAAAAAATTATTTCGGGGCGAAAATAATTCCGGCGCGCGGAGCGTGGATAGAAATAGAGACGGATGCCGACGGCGCGATATACGTGAAGATTGACAAAAAAAGGAAGTTCGCGATGACTTCTTTGCTTAGGGTTTTGGGCGCGGCCACCGACAAAGAAATTCTTGATTTATTCAAGGGTAACGAGAACGCCAAGAAGTCAATTGAGCAGACGCTCGCGAAAGACCACGCGAAGACCGCGGATGAGTCATTCATTGAAATACACAAAAAGCTCCGAGACGGCGATTTGGCCAATATTGAAAACGCCAAAGAATTCATCCGCTCCATTTTCAACGAAGAAAGATACGACCTTTCAAAAGTCGGCAGGTTCAGATTCAACAAAAGGTTCAACAAAAGCTTGAATGAAAAAGATTTGGAGCGAAAGACCATATCTCTTGATGATTTGGCCGTAATTGTAAACAATATAGCCGAACTGAATTCCAATCCGGAGGCTCAAGAAGACGATATAGACCATTTCGGTTCAAGAAGAGTGAAGTTCGTGGGCGAACTTCTGCAACAAAAAATGCGCGTGGGAATGTCGCAAATGAAGAGGAATATTCAGGACAGAATGTCCACCATTGACCCCGAAATAACTATGCCCGTCCAGTTCATCTCGCCAAGACCGCTTCAGGCGCGAATAAAGGAATTTTTTACGACGAACCAACTTTCCCAGTTTATGCAACAGGAAAACATACTCACGGAGCTTGAACACCTGCGAACACTTTCGGCTCTCGGTCCCGGAGGCCTTTCAAGGGAAAGAGCCGGTTTTGAAGTAAGAGACGTCCACTCTTCGCATTACGGCAGGGTCTGTCCGATCCACACTCCCGAAGGTCCTAACATCGGACTTATTTTAAGGCTTGCCACTTACGCCAGAATCAATGAATTCGGAATGGTTGAAACTCCTTATGCCAAAGTGAAAAACGGAAAGATCAGCAAAGAGATTCGCTATCTGAACGCGCTGGAAGAAGAGAATTACAAAATCGCGCACGCCGCCAATGAATACGACGAAAACGGTCTCATAACAAGCGACTACGCGGAAGTGCGCATGAACGGCGAACCGCAGCTTGTCAAGAAAGAAGAAGTGGACTTTATTGATGTGGCCACGAATCAAGCTTTCTCCATAGCGACATCAATGATTCCGTTTTTGAACCACGATGACGCGAACCGCGCGCTTATGGGGTCCAATATGCAGAAACAAGCCGTTCCTTGCGTGGTGCCGGAAGCGCCGCTTGTGGCTACCGGAATTGAAGCGAAAGCGGCGCTTGATACGGGAAGAATAATAATTTCCGATGAAGACGGAACCGTCTCTTATGTTGATTCCAAAAAAATAATCGTTGAAAATAATAAAGGTAAAGAAAAAACATATAAACTCGTCCAATTCTCAAGGACCAACAGTTTTATGTCTTTTCATCAGAGACCTAGCGTTGAGTTGGGGCAAAAAGTCAAGAAAGGCGATCTTCTAGCCGACACTTCGTCCAGCAAAAACGGGGAAATGGCTCTGGGACAAAATGTTCTGGTGGCTTTCGTGTCCTGGTCCGGAGCGAATTACGAAGATGCCATAATAATTTCCGAACGGCTTGTAAAAAACAGCAAATTCACCTCCGTTCACATAGAAGATTTCGTCGTTAATGTGAGAGACACCAAGCTCGGTCCGGAAATCACCACTCATGATATTCCGAATGTGGGAGAAGGAAAACTGAAGAATCTGGATGAGGACGGAATAGTCAGAGTCGGAGCCGAAGTTCGTCCGGGTGACATTCTTGTCGGAAAAATCACGCCAAAAGGAGAAACCCAACTTACTCCCGAAGAGCGCCTTTTAAGGTCAATCTTCGGCGAGAAAGCGAGAGACGTTAAAGACACTTCCAAAAGGCTGGAAGGCGGAAAGAGAGGAAGAATAATCGGCGTCAAGATATTCTCAAGGGAAAAAGGAGACAAGCTGGAGTCCGGAATAATAAAAAGAATCCACATAGAGGTGGCGCAACTCCGAAATGTTTCCGTCGGCGACAAGCTTGCGGGAAGGCACGGCAACAAAGGAGTCATTTCAAAAATTCTTCCGGAGGAAGATATGCCTTATCTTCCGGACGGCACGTCCGTTGACATAATTCTTACTCCGCTCGGAGTGCCTTCCCGCATGAATTTGGGGCAAATTTTGGAACTTCATCTCGGTCTTGCCGCTCACACTTTGAACTATCAGGCGATTGTTCCGCCGTTCGCCGGAGCGACCGACGCTGAAATAAAAGAAGAGCTTAAGAAAGCCGGCTTCAATCAAAACGGAAAGATGAAACTCTTTGACGGAAGGACCGGAGTGCCTTTTGACCAAGATATAGCCATAGGTTATATGTATATGCTCAAACTACACCATATGGTTGAAGACAAGATACACATGCGTTCAATCGGTCCGTATTCCTTGATAACCCAGCAGCCGCTCGGAGGCAAGGCCCAAGCCGGAGGACAGCGATTCGGAGAAATGGAAGTCTGGGCGCTTCTCGGTCACGGCGTAGCTCACACTCTGCGCGAGATGCTCACCATCAAATCGGACGATATCGTGGGCCGTTCGGCCGCTTTTGACTCCATCGTCAAAGGCGAAGACATAAAACAGCCCCACACGCCGGCTTCGTTCAATGTGCTTTTGAATAATTTGAGAGGGCTTTCCTTGGATGTTGAATTAAAAAAGGAGAAGAAAGACGAACGCGATTATGGAGACGAATAATAAAAAATGCCTATGAACAATATAAATGAATTAAAAAATCAATACAATTTTAAAGCGAGATCGGCGTCGGATCAGAACGATTTTGACACCGTCACTTTGAAGCTCGCTTCTCCGGAGCGCATTAAGGAATGGTCATTCGGCGAAGTGACGAAACCGGAAACGATAAATTACAGAACTCAAAGAAGCGAGAAAAACGGCCTTTTTGACGAAAAGATTTTCGGACCGGACAAGGATTATGAATGTTATTGCGGAAAATACAAAGGAGTGAGATACAAAGGAATTATCTGCGAAAAGTGCGGGGTTGAAATAACAAGGTCAATCGTAAGAAGGGAAAGAATGGGGCATATAGAACTTGCGAGTCCCGTGTCGCACATCTGGTTTTTGAAAGGTACTCCGTCCAGAATCGGCCTAGTGCTCGGAATGACCGCCACCGATTTGGAGAAGGTCGTTTATTTTGCCGGTTATATAATCACTCAAGTCAATGAATCGGAAAGAGAGAGATTTCTCAAGGAGTTGGACGGCGAATTCAAGTCCAAAGTCAAATCGGCAAATGACGAAAAAACAAAAGACGCTCTCAAAGAGCTTTTGGTCAATGCCAAAAAAGACATTGAAAGCATCCAAGAAGGAAAAGTTTTGGACGAAGTCGTATATCATAGATTTTCCGTAAAATACGGCACTTTATTTGAAGCCGGAATCGGCGCCGAAGCGGTTTATAACATTTTGAAGAATGTTGATTTGAAAAAGCTCGCGGGAAAACTTGAGGCGGATTACGAAAAATCAAGTTCCGTGGAAAAAGAAAAAATAAACAAGCGCTTAAGCGTGATAAGAGCGATGATATCTTCTTCCATAAGGCCGGAATGGATGTTTCTTCTCCGAGTTCCCGTAATACCGCCGGCTTTAAGGCCGATGGTTCCGCTTGACGGCGGACGATACGCCTCTTCTGATGTCAATGATTTGTACAGAAGAGTCATCAACAGAAATAACAGGCTGAAAAAATTGAAAGAAATAAAAGCCCCCGATGTTATTTTAAGAAACGAAAAAAGAATCCTTCAGGAGGCCGTTGATTCGCTCATTGATAATTCAATAAGAAGCGGCGGCTCCCTCTTTACTTCCATGAGTCCGGCTCAAAAGCGTCCTCTCAAATCTCTTGCTGATAATTTGAAAGGAAAACGCGGACTTTTCAGGGCGAATTTGCTTGGAAAGAGAGTGGATTATTCCGGCCGTTCAGTCATAGTCGTCGGTCCGGAATTGAGGCTCAACCAATGCGGCCTTCCGAAACATATGGCGCTTGAGCTTTTCAGACCGTTTGTCATTTCAGAGCTTTTAAGAAGCGAACTTGCTTTTAACATAAGAGGGGCCGGCAGATTGATTGATGACGGAATTCCGGAAGTCTGGGCTATTCTTGAAGACATCATAAAAGACAAATATGTGCTTCTGAACAGAGCACCGACTCTCCACAGATTGGGAATTCAAGCCTTCAAACCGGTGCTCATAGAAGGCAACGCCATTCAGGTCCATCCTTTGGTTTGCACCGCTTTCAACGCCGACTTTGACGGAGACCAGATGGCCGTGCATGTTCCGCTTGGCGAAGAAGCGCAGGCTGAAGCCAGAGAAATTATGGCTTCGGACAAAAACATATTAAAGCCCGGAAACGGCGAGCCGGTGATTTCCGCCAAGCTTTTAGATATTATCTTGGGTTGTTACTGGATTACGAAAATGATATCCGGCGATAAGGGCGAAGGAAAAATTTTTTCCTCGCCGAACGAGGCTATTACCGCCCACGATTTCGGAGCGGTCAGTCTTAGAGCCAAAATAAAAATTATGCCTACCGACAGCCCCAGATACAAAGAATTCGGCGGAAAAATTTTTGAAACCACCGCGGGAAGGCTTCTTTTCAACGACATCTTGCCCGATGATTACAATTATGAAAACAAAGAGATAACCAAAAAAGTGATGTCCGGGATCGTTGACGATATGATTAACATTTACGGCATAGAAAAAGTTCCGGATATTCTGGACAAGATTAAAGCTTTCGGCTTCAAATACGCGACCCTTTCGGGAATCAGCTGGGGAATTGACGATATTAAAATTCCGGAAAGAAAAGAGTCGGTCATAAATTCAGCCAAAGAAAAATACGAGGAAGTAGTGGAGCAATACAAAGAAGGCTTGCTCAATAAAGACGAGAAATTGAGGAAAAATATTGAAATTTGGCACGGCGCCAAGAATGAAATTGAAAGTCTCATTCCGGAGAGCCTTGATCCGAACGGGTCCGTTCATGACATGTGGAAGTCCGGAGCCAGAGGCTCGCTCGGCGCGATAACTCAAATGGCTGGAATGAAGGGACTTATTCAGAACACGGCCGGCGACACCATTGAATTTCCAGTAATAAGCTCCACCAAAGAAGGTCTTACTCCGATTGAATATTTCATCACGACTCACGGGTCGCGCAAGGGCCTTACCGACACGGCTTTAAACACGGCGACGGCGGGGTATCTTACGAGAAAATTGTTTGATGTCGGGCAGGATGTTCTCATTACTGAAAACGATTGCGGCGCTAGGGAAGGAATTTTAATCAAAAGTGAAAGCGCTTCCGGAATAGAAGCTTCAATTGCCAAAAATATCCGCGGCAGAGTATTGGCGGCTGATGTTCTTGATTCAAAAAAGAACGTGATGTTCAAAAAAGGGCATCTTTTGTCCAAGATTGAAGCGTTGTCCGTTGAAAAGGAGGGTGTAAGCGAAGCGTTAGTCAGATCGCCTCTTGTCTGCAAGTCGGTCCGCGGCATATGCGCCCAGTGTTACGGCGTTGATCTCGGAAAGGACAAAATCATAGGACTTGGAGAAGCAGTCGGCACGATAGCCGCTCAAGCGATAGGGGAGCCGGGAACGCAGCTTACTATGAGAACATTCCACTCCGGAGGCATCGCGTCAGTCGGGGGAGACATCACTCAAGGATTGCCGCGAGTCGGAGAAGTTTTTGAAAAGCGAAAACCGAAAAACCCGGCTGTCGTCTCGGAAGTCAGCGGTGTCGTTTCTTCCATCAAAGATTTGGAAAAAGAAAAAATCATAACTATCATTCCGGAATTTGAAGACAAGCCTAAAGGGAAAAAAGCTTCGGAGATTGAATACTCAATGAATTACAAGAGAATGTCGCTTGTAAGAGTCGGTGACAAGATCAAGAAAGGCGACATAATTACCGACGGTTCCGCTGACATTGACGATGTCTTCAAATACGCCGGCAAGGAAAAGGCAATGAACTACGTGATTTCCGAAGTCAACAAGCTTTACGAACTTCAGGGCGAGACCGTTTCCAGAAAGCACATTGAAATTATCGTGAGGCAGATGTTTTCAAGGAAACGAGTCAAGAGCTCGGGGAGTACCGGTTTGTCAGTCGGAGATTTGGTGACGGATTCGGAACTCATGGAAGAAAATGACAAAGCGAAGGCGAGAGGGGGCGAAGAAGCGAAAGTCGAGCCTGTCGTTATGGGCATTACCGACATCTCTCTGTCAAGAAAGAGCTTCTTGTCAGCCGCTTCGTTCCAGCACACGACGAGGATTCTTATAAACTCGGCCATAAGAGGAAACGAGGACAAGCTCGTAGGCCTCAAAGAGAATGTGATAATCGGACGATTGATACCGGCCGGCACGGGCTTCAAAGGAAGCGCGAAGTATAATATGATTCAGGAGATAATTGATAAGAAGGGAGAGTAGCAGGAAGTAGCTTATTAGCTTGTAGCTTTTTAGGGGAGAAGGGAAGAGGAAGTTGCTAAATAACCTTTTCTTAATATTTTCCTAAAAAGCTAAAAAGCTACTAGCCTAAATAGCTAAACTAAATATGTCATCTTCCGTAGACAAAATCAAAGAAAGGCTCGGAATAGTTGACTTAATCGGGTCTTATATCAAGCTGGAAAGGGCGGGCAATAGTTTCAAAGCAAGATGCCCCTTTCATAACGAAAAGACTCCTTCTTTCTTCGTATCACCGGAGCGCGATTCCTATTATTGTTTCGGGTGCGGGGCGAAAGGGGACATTTTCACTTTCGTGGAAGAATTTGAGGGGCTGGATTTTAGGGGCGCTCTCAAAGTTCTCGCGGAAAGGACGGGGGTGGAGCTTGTTCCTGAAAATCCGAAATTCAGAGACGAGAGAGAAAAACTTTTTGCCGTTATGGAAGAATCAACCAATTTTTTTGAGCAGAATCTTTCTGGGGCAAGTGAGCCTTCCGATTATCTTAAAAAGCGCGGACTGACGGATAAGACCATAAAAGAATGGAGGATTGGCTATGCTCCTCCGCTTTGGAATAATCTGGAAAATCATTTGAAAACAAAAAATTTTTCCGAAAGCGAAATGGAGAAAGCCGGACTCATAAAGAGAGAAGGAGGAAGGTCATACGACAGATTCAGGGGCAGAATTATTTTTCCGATATTTGACGGCTCTGGTCGAGCCATCGCTTTTTCCGGAAGAATTCTTAATGATGACGGAAAGTCGGCGAAATATTTGAATAGTCCCGAAACGGAGCTGTTCAGCAAATCAAGAACTCTTTACGGGTTTGACAAAGCCAAGCTTGCCATAAAAAGAATGGACTATTCAATACTGGTTGAAGGTCAAATGGATTTGATTATGTGCCATCAGGCCGGCTATGCGAACGCTGTCGCGTCATCGGGAACGGCTCTTACGGGCGGACACCTTGAAATTCTCAAACGCTTGTCCAACAGGGTGATTATGGCTTTTGACGCCGACAATGCCGGATTCAACGCTTCGGCGAGAGCCTGGCAGATCGCTCTTTCGCTCGGCATGGAAGTAAAAATCGCCGAATTGCCCAAAGGTTTTGACCCGGCGGAACTGATTTTGAAAAATAAAGAGAAATGGGCCGCGTCTCTTAAAGAATCCAAACACATAATAGATTTCTACTTGGACCGCGTTCTTGGCGAAGAGCCGGATAAAAGAAAAATAGCCCTAAAGATTAAAGACAAAGTTCTTCCTTTCGTTTCGGCGCTTGAAAGCAACATGGAGAAATCGCATTTTGTGGCCAAAATTGCCGATGCGGTCGGGATTAAAGAAGAAGCCATATGGGACGACTTAAAGAAAGCCAGACCGGCTTCCGTCGAGGAATTTGTCGGAAGAAATGTTAAAATAATAAAGAATAATGAGGAGCCTCCGGCTCTTCGCAAAGATTCAATCTTGAGAAGAATTGCCGGAATATTGTTCTGGCAGGAATCGAAAGACAAGCCCGCCGCGTCCCTTGATACAGCGAAAGAGAATCTTAAAAATATAATAAGCGAAAAAGATTTCAATGAATTGTTTCTGACCGAAAAAGATTCCAGAAGTCGGCTTATTTTTGAAGCGGAAGCCTATTATGGAAACAAGCAGGCAGTTGATGATGATTTGAACAATCTTATTTTGAATCTTGAAGAAGAATATTTGAAAATAAAACTTGATTCCGCCGTGAAAGAGCTTCATGAAGCGGAGAGAATAAAGAGAGGAGAAGAGGAGTTGAAGAAAATTTTAAATAAATGCCAGTCGCTGGCGGAACAGTTGGAAAGTCTGAAGAAGAGGGGGAAATGAAATTTTTATAAAGTGTTAATTTATTAAAATCCGTTATTATTTATGAATTGCGAAACGCAAAAATTCAGGTCCCCAGGTCGCAAAAACTCTTTGTTTTTTAAGGTGTTTTTGCTAAATCAGACCGTAAATTTTTGCGTTTCGCAATTCATCGTATTATTCAAAATAAAAAATATATGAAAAAGAAAATTCAAAAGAAGATTTCAAAGAAAAAAAGAGGAGCGAAGAAAATTCGGACAAAAGCGGTCAAAAAAGCGAAAAAACAGAAAATGGACCCGAAAATAGCAAAGAAAGTAAAAGACTATAAAGTCAGAACCGATCGCCTGCTTGCCAAAGGGCGGGAGCGCGGCTTCGTGACATACGACGAGATATTGAAAGAGTTTCCTCATATTGAAGACGATATCGTGTTTTTGGACGACCTTTACGCCAAACTCTCCGTTTCCGGTGTGGATATTCTTGAGGGTGGAGGAATATTGAGCATTGATCAGGAAGAGGTTACCGGCAAAAAAAATGTTTATGGAGGCAAAAGCGAATCCTCCCATGATTCAATCCAAATGTACCTCAAAGAGATCGGGCAATACGCTTTGGTTTCAGCAAATATGGAAAAAGAACTAGCAAGAAGGATTGAACAAGGCGATGAAGAAGCTAAGAATCTTCTCGCTCGGGCGAACTTGCGCCTCGTGGTCTCAATCGCCAAAAAATATGTGGGAAGAAGCGCCGACTTGACTCTTCTTGACCTAATTCAAGAAGGCAATCTCGGACTATTCAGGGCGGTTGATAAGTTTGATTGGACCAAGGGTTATAAATTTTCCACTTACGCCACATGGTGGATAAGGCAGGCCATCACGAGAGCTTTGGCCGACCAGTCCAGAACTATAAGAGTGCCGGTACATATGGTTGAAACTATCGCCAAATACAAACAGGTGGTGCGAAGGCTTTCTCAAGACCTCGGGCGAGAACCTATGCCCGAAGAAATTGCGACAGAAATGGGCTTGGAAGTTGATAAAATTTACAATATTGAAAAGATTGACCAGGACACCGTGTCTCTGGAAAGTCCTGTCGGCGACGAAGGCGATGACGGCAAATCAACACTGGGCGATTTCATAGCTGATGACAAAATTCTCTCTCCGGATCAGGACTCCTCCAGACGAATTCTCTCCGATCAAGTAAAAGAAATACTCGGCGATCTTTCACCGAAGGAGAAAAAAATTCTTGAAATGAGGCACGGTTTGGGTGACGGGATAACTCACACTCTTGAAGAAGTCGGCAAAGAATTCGGCGTCACCAGAGAACGAATCAGGCAGATTGAGGCCAAAGCCCACGAAAAAATAAGGGTTCACGAGAAGATAAACCGATTGAGAAATTATTAAAATTTAATCAAGCGCTTGATTTTAAATTATTTTAATGAGAAACTTTTTAAAGTAAAAATTGTTCTTTACTTATTTCATTTTTAAATGAGAGGAGGTGTTAAATGTGTGAAGGTCCTGTTGTCGCGCCTGCGGGGAAAAAGGCAGTCAAAAAACAAAATTTTTTAAAGGAGGCTTTTAAAAAATTTTCGCAGAAAATTACCGGCCGCGGCTATTTCGTTCTCTTGAATCAATCTCTGGTTCACGCGTGCCTGAAGTGCGGGGATTTGAAGATTAATAATGAGTGGCAAAGAATCCCTTACCCTTATACAACCTCCATTAAAAACGCCATGATGACCGGAGGAATTCTCGTCAATGGAGACTTCAGGGTCTGCGATTTTTGCGTTTCTATGCAAAAACAAAAAGAGGAGGAACGCATTTGCCCCGCTTTTGGACCGATCTAATCTTTGAGTTTTTAACAGCCAAGTCTTTATAAAAATCCCCGCTATGAATTTATTTGTAGCGGGGATTTTAAATAAATAGGTCTTCTTTCGTGTTATAATTCACGCCAATGAAAACCTCAAAATTTGAAGAATCATATAGAAAATTAAATCCTCGGCAGAAAGAGGCGGTGGATGCGATTGAGGGGCCGGTTATGGTGATTGCGGGACCCGGGACGGGGAAGACTTCAATCTTAACTCTTCGCATCGCCAATATTTTGGCGAAAACGGACTCCACACCCGATAGCATTCTCGCGCTGACTTTCACGGAATCCGGAGTTCATTCAATGCGCGCGAAACTATCTGATATTATCGGCAGTGCGACTTACAAGGTGAACATCAATACTTTCCACGGCTTTGCCAATGAAATTATAAAAAATTATCCGGAAGAATTTCCGAGAATAATCGGCTCCAACAATGCCACCGATATTGACCAAATTAAAATCTTGGAAGAAATAATAGGCTCATCCAAGCTTCAGAAATTGAAACCTTACGGCGATTCTTATTATTATGTCCGTCCGATACTTTCTGAAATTAAAAATCTGAAAAGGGAAAATGTAAGCCCCGAAAAACTCGCCGAAATTGTCAAGGGGCAGGAGAAAAATTTTTCCGGCATAGAAGACTTGCATCACAAAAACGGCAAGTATTCCGGAGAAATGAAAGGGAAGTACAAAGACATTGAAAAGAGTATTGAGAAAAATAAGGAACTTCTGACCGTCTACAAAAAATACGAAAAAGCTTTAACGGAGAAAAGATTGTACGACTACGAAGATATGATACTTGAAGCGATAAAATCTCTGACGCGGGATAAAGGACTTCTCTTGGAATTGCAGGAGAAATATCAATATATTTTGGCTGATGAGCATCAAGATGCCAACAATTCGCAAAATAAAATGCTTGAATTGATTTCCGGATTTCACGAAAATCCCAACTTATTCGTCGTCGGCGACGAAAAGCAAGCTATTTTTCGTTTCCAAGGAGCCTCCTTGGATAATTTCCTTTATTTCAAAAATATTTATCCTGACGCTTTGATTGTCAGGCTTGACGACAATTACCGCTCAACCCAGACGATTCTTGACGCTTCGCACAGCCTTATTGGGAAAAATATTTTAAAGGATGAAAGTCTGCGGGTAGAGCTCAAAGCGAATGTCGGACATAAAAATGTCGCGCTGTCGGCCTATCCTTTCTCAAAATTCAGATACGAAATGGATTTTCTGGCCGATGACATTAACAAAAAAATTCAAGACGGAATTAATCCTAACGAAATCGCGATTCTTCACAGGGAAAATAAAGACGCCGCCGATATTTCTCGCTCGCTCGCTAAAGCTGGAATACCGTTCGCCGTTGAGTCCGATGAAGATATTTTTTCGGACGAAGAGATTGTGAAGCTAATGATTATTATCCGTTCGCTAAATGATTTGAATAACGATGAATTTCTTTCTCGCGTTTTATGTTTTGATTTTTTTGACATTGATTATACGGATATTTTGAAAGTATTGCGTTACAACGGTTCAAAAAAGAACCGATTGACGGACACATTGAGAAGTGTGACTAACCTCAAAGAAGCCGGAGTTGAAAACCCGGAAAAAATAATTTCAGTTTTCAACAATTTATTGAAATGGAGCCGGCTTTCTCAAAATAAAAATATTCTTGATTTTTTTGAGACTGTCATTCGGGATTCGGGATTTTTGAATCATCTGCTGTCTCTTCACAATTCCGCCCAAAAGCTGGCTCGGCTGGACACGCTATTTGAAGAGATAAAAAAGTTGGCGCAGAATCATAAAGACTATCGGCTCCGCGACTTCGTGAATTATCTGGACATACTGAAAAATCATAACATTTCCATAAAATCCAACTCTAAAAAAGCGGGTAACAGAGGAGTGAGGATTATGACGGCCCATAAATCAAAAGGCCTTGAATACGAATATGTTTATATCGTCGGAGCCACAGATGGACATTGGGGCAACAAAAGAGAAATGAGAAGTTTTAAAATACCGATAAGCAGCGCTTCTGTTCCGTCAGGCGCGCAAATTGACGATGAAAGGCGTCTTTTCTATGTGGCTATGACGAGGGCCAAAAAAGAAGTCGCGATAACATATTCCTTAGAGGGGGAAAACGGCGAGAAACTTTTGCCTTGCCAGTTTATCGGAGAAATTGAAAGTTCTCATATTAATGCGGTTGATACGAAAGATTACGAAGACAAATATTCGCAGAAAAAGGAATCTGTTTTTCTTGAAGCAAAAAATACGGGAGCTGACATCAAAGACAAAGATTATCTAAAAAAGATTTTTTTTGAGCAGGGGCTTTCCGTAACCGCCGTCAATAATTATCTTAATTGCCCTTGGAATTATTTTTTCAATAATCTGATTCGTTTGCCAAAATCTTTGAGCAAACATCAGATGTACGGCACGGCGGTTCACGCCGCGCTTAGCCATTTTTTTGACAAATATAAAAATGATGAGGGTATGAGCCGGAAAGAATTTCTGAATCTGTTCGGAAATTATTTAATGAAACAACCTCTCTCGGATGTTGATTTTGAAGAATCGCTTGAGAAAGGCGAAAAGTCTTTGGGCGGATATTATGATTTTTATAAAGGGAAATGGAATAGGTCTATCATAAACGAATTTAATATCGGAGGAATTTTTTTGCCCATTGAAAAGACGGAAGATGGGGCGGAATCGGTTCTTCTCAAGGGAAAGCTGGATAAATTGGAAATTGACGAAGACGGAAAGGTCAATGTCGTTGATTACAAAACTTCCAAGCCGAAAAGCCGAAATGAGATAGAGGGAAAGACCAAAAATTCAAAAGGCGATTACAAGCGCCAGCTCGTTTTTTATAAACTACTTTTAGATAACTATGAGAAAGGGAAATACGAAATGACTTCCGGTGAAATTGATTTCACCGAACCCGATGACGCGGGAAAGTATCACAAAGAAAAGCTGCCCATATCAGAGAGCGATGTTCTGACTCTTACTCAAGATATAAAGAATATCGTTAAAGAAATCTCAACTTTCTCATTCTGGGACAAAAAATGCGACGAAAAGAATTGCGAATACTGCGAGCTGCGAGCGATGATGGGACGGGCTTAAATTTTGGCGCGATTATTCCTTTCTTTCTTCTGTTTTCCGTTGGAGCGAGCATTCTCTTTTTAAAAGCCTTGCACAGGAAATTAGAAAATAACAACATTCTTATGTTGATTATTTTCTTGATTGACGAGCAGAAAAATTCGTCAGTCGACGAATATTTGTGCTTTTTAAAAGAGAATTTGAGCGATTTTTAATTCTTGCTGATAAGATCATCCAGAATCAACTTCATATTTATCGGTCCGCCGCTGAATGGAATGGCGCCTTCACTGATAGGGATTTTTTCGTATTTAGTGATTATGACAGTGTAAGGCGTTCCTTGTCCTCCGGCCGCCACCGCGTCTTTGTATTGTTTTTCAACCTTGTCGGCGTATCTGCCGCTATTCAGGCAAGTTTCAAATTCAGTCTTGTTCAGACCGTTTTCTTCCGCAATTTTCGGCAAAAGAGACAAATCCAAGCCATTATTTGAAGGTGTTTTTTTGTATATGCCGTCTATATATTTCCAAAAGCCGTCATTGCCTCCGAGTTCCGCCGCGCACTCTGTCGCTTCCGCTTCTTTTCTGGCTTTGGAATGAAGTGTGTCTATCGGGAAATGTCTGTAAACCCAAGCCACCTTCCCGGTTTTGCCATAAGTATCTATAACTTTGTGCATAGTAGTGTGGAAATCTTTGCAGAAAGGACATTCGGTATCGGAAAATTCAACAATCATGATCGGCGCTTTCGGATTTCCCAAAATATGGTCGTCTGCAGTAACAGGTTCAATCTGGATTTCACTTTTAGCGATTTTTGTTTCATCTGTTTTTACCGTGTCTGGCGATTTCTTGTTTGTTAAAAATAAAGCTCCGGCAATTAAAGCTCCAGCGACAACTATCGCCAAAGGAACAGTAAGAGCATTTCTTTTTTGTTCTTCCATTTTTTATAATTTAATTGATATTGAAAACAGTATAGCATGTCAAATTTCACCTTCAAAATTTTCAATTCACAATTTTCATTGAATTTCCAATTCCTAAATTTTCAAACAATTGAAAATTGCTTCATTGGTAATTGATTGGAAATTAACACAAATATACTTCTTTCTTTATTTTGACGAGCGAGGAGCGCCGCGAAAACTTCCGAGCTTTCATGGCATCCGAGCGAAGTCAAACTATAGTCTAATACTCGCGGTTTTGCTACGGCAATAGAACGAGCGGAGCGAGTTCTGATATTACCTAGGGACTTTGCCCCGAGGGACTATATTTTGCAACATAATAATGATAAAGTTTGAGCAATTAAAATATAAATATGTTATCCATTTCAATCTATAGTGGCGTGAGTGTTCTAATAGTCAGCCTTATTTCTTTTGTGGGGTTATTTTTTCTTTCTATAAGCAACAAAATCCTTAAAAGCGTAATATTCATTTTGGTTAGTTTTTCCGTAGGCGCGCTTTTCGGAGATGCGTTCGTGCATCTCATACCCGAGGCGTTTGAAAGCCGAATTTCCGGTTCTGTAATTTCCGCCTTTATTCTTCTGGGAATAATTATTTTCTTCGTTCTTGAAAAATTCATCCATTGGCGGCACAGTCATACTGAAGCCGATGAAGTCTGCGAAGATGACAAATGCGAATCTCATAGAGAAGAAAGGCCAATCAAACCGGCTGGCTATATGATACTTTTGAGCGATACCGCGCACAATTTTCTGGATGGAATAATTATCGCCGCGAGCTATATGGTAAGCGTTGAGGTCGGAATCACCACGACAATAGCCGTCATCCTTCACGAGATACCTCAAGAAATAGGGCAGTTCGGCTTGCTTATGTACTACGGTTTTTCAAAATTCAAAGCTCTACTTTTCAATTTTTATTCCGCCCTCTCGGCAATTCTTGGAGCGGTCGTCGCTTTACTCCTTGGCAGTAAAATAGACGGGTTCACCCCTTTCATAATCTCTATCGCCGCCGGCGGATTCATCTATATTGCCGGCTCCGACCTTGTCCCCGAAATCCACAAAACTTCCGACCCGAAAAAATCTACAATCCAATTTATTTCCATCCTCGGCGGCATCGCCCTAATGTTCGCGTTTTTGTTGATAGAGTGACTCATCAAAATTGTAAAAGTTACAACTCAAGGATAAATTATTTTTTTTATCGTATCCAATACTGCAGTATATACGCGATTATTCTATTCTACCATTCGCGCGAATTAGAGATGAGAGATATGAGAGGCGCAAGATATTTTTCCTCAAAAATCTAAAACGGCAGAGTGTGGGTGATTGAGCTTGAGTCTTCTTTTTCCCAATGGCTGGTGTCTAACTTGATGTCTTTTAATTCATTCCCGTCTTTGTATTTAAGGGAGCCGTTCTTGAGAGCGTAATCGTAAATTTCTTTAGTTATTTTCACGTCTTCCAGGCAGTATTTGATGATTTTATCTATCTCGCCGGTTTTCCACCAAGTGATGGCTTCAAGTCCGTGGCCGATTTTTTTCTTGCCGAGAGTCGCTTCGGAAATTGTGTCCAGCTTCATTCTTCTTCCGAGAGAATTTTTTATTTCTTTCATTATGTCCAGACTTTTAATTTTAGTTAAGTCGCCCGGGTAATATTTATTTAAGAGGGGAGTGTCAAAATGTTCCGAATTGTAGCCGATAAGCATATCGGCTTTTTCAATAATCGGCCAAAGGTTTTTAAAATCCTTCTCTAGATAACTGTTATATTGGTCAGTCGCGTAGTCATAAACGCAGACAACGGAAATATCCAAATCGGCAGGATCATTGCTCCCAGCTTCTTGAAATGTGTTTTTTGTTTCAATGTCAAATACTATTTTTCTCATTTTTCATTTTACTTGGAAACGCGGAGACGAAACGTCCAAGCGGTTTTATTGTTTATTCTCGTTTAATAAATGGCGAAATTTTTTCGGGTTTCAGAATCGTCTCTTCACCCGATTTTAGATTTTTCACTTTAAACTCTTTATTTTTAACTTCATTTTCACCGATGCAGACGACAAAAGGAATAAGATTTTTATCGGCGTATTTTATCTGATCGCCAGCTTTCTTGTTTGAATAATCAACGGAGACATTGAGACCTTCTTCTCTTAATCTTTGCGCCAGTTTGTTCGCGTAATTCTGATATTTTTCTTCTAAGACGCAGATATAAAGTTCCGTGGCTGGCTTATATTTCGGCAAAAGATTGTAAGTTTCCAAAACATCTCGAGTTGTCACATCTCCCATTCCGAAACCAACCGCCGGAATTTTTTCCGCGCCGAATATGTTCAGCAAGTCGTCGTATCTTCCCCCGCCGAAAATAGCCCGTCTGTTTTCCGGATTGGCGTCAAAAATTTCAAACACTATGCCGGTGTAATAATCAAACCCTCGCATAAGCGTCGGACTGAATGTGATGTTTTTGATTCCGATTTCAGCGAGCTTCTCCTGAAGCTCTTTTATTTCCAGCACACCTTGGTGCGAGCGAGCTTTTTCCGGCAGAAGAGAAATAAATTCATTGAGGTTTTCTGAATGGAGCAGATTTAGAAGCTCGTCGCTTTTTTCACCGACAACGGAATGGATTTTATCGGCAAAATCTTCTCTGCTCACCTTGTCTTTTTTATCTATGATTTTTGAAACACTGTGAGATTCGGAAGGCGAGAGCGACAGGAAATCTTCCAATATATAATTCATAATTTTTCTGTCGTTCACTCTTATCTCATAGTTATCATCTTTCAACCCGAACGCTTTCATTATCGTGTGAGCTATGGAAATAATTTCAATTTCCGCTTCAATTCCTTCCACTCCGAATATGTCGGCGTTCAGTTGCCAATGCTCGCGGAGCCGCCCTTTCTGCGGCTGTTCGTATCGGAAAAGATTGGGAATTGAATACCATCGCAAAGGGAAGGAGATTTCACGCTTTTTCGCCACAACCAATCTCGCGACTGTCGGTGTCATCTCCGGACGCAAAGTCACTTCGCGCTCCCCGCGGTCTTTGAATGTGTAAGTTTGTTCGTTCACGATTTCATCGCCAGTCTTGGCTCGATAAAGGTCGGCCGGTTCTAGAATAGAAGCCCCGTATTCGCTATAACCGAAACTTTCAACCGCCTTTCTCATAACTTCGAATATGTAATTTTGAACAAACATATCTTGCGGATAGAAGTCGCGGACGCCTTTGTAAGATTCGGTTCCAATTTTTTTGCTTGGTTTTTCCTCCATAATAAGCTAAATTCTAACCAATACGCGAGTAATAAACAAGCTTTGCGGAAGGTGGTAGGTAGTAGGTAAGAGTTGAAAGCATAAAGCGAAAAATGCAAAAATATGAAGCAGGTTTTAAACATTTATAAAAAAGCGGGGGAGACTCCGCTTGAAGCGATTAACCGTTTCCGCGCCGCTAATCCTGAATACCGAAATGTAAAAATAACTTACGCCGGACGGCTGGATCCGTTGGCGGAGGGTGTGCTAATACTTCTTGCGGGAGATGCTGTTTATGAAAAAGAAAAATATCTAAAGTTGGACAAAGAATACGAAGCCGAAATATTATTCGGCTTTGAAACGGACACTTACGACATTTTGGGATTGCCGAAAAGAAATAAAAAAATAGAAAATTTAAAAAA
Source organism: Patescibacteria group bacterium (assembly GCA_038078215.1). GTDB lineage: Bacteria > Patescibacteriota > Minisyncoccia > Phycocordibacterales > GWA1-40-21 > GWA1-40-21. Next base: position 31,295 of record JBBUED010000033.1, read on the forward strand.
AGAAAAATTAGCAGAGAGTCTGAAGGTTTTTATAGGAGCAAGCAAGATGCCGTTTCCGCCTTATTCTTCTTATAAAATAAAAGGCAAACCTCTTTTTCAATGGACGAGAGAAGGGAAAATAAATGAAATAAAAATTCCGGAACGAAAAACGACTGTTTATGAAATAAAACTTTTGAGCCTAAAAAATATTTCCGGTCAAAAACTACTGAAAAAAATTGAACAAAAAATAAACTTGGTAAAAGGCGATTTTCGCCAAAAAGAAATTCTAAAAGAGTGGCAAGAAAAAATGCTTCCTAATTTAAGCGATAGCAAAAATAAGGAAGCATTTTGGACGGCTAAAATTAAAATAAAATGTTCAAGTGGCACCTACATCCGTTCTATCGCCAATTATTTGGGCAAAAAAATGAAAACAGGCGGAGCTATCTTAAGCCTGACCAGAACAAAAGTAGGCGAGTTTGAAATAAAAGATTCTCTGCAGATTTAAGACAAAAATAAAAGGGTTCTATGAAAAAGATTTTTCAATCTTATCATAAAACCCTTTTTGACCCATTTTTCTGAATCTAATTCATACTATTTTCAATACCTTTTTTTATTTCGGTCAGCTTCTTTTCCACCGTCTCCTTGATGGATTTGATGGAGTCCATGTATTGCTGTCCCCAGTCATAAACAACCACAATCCCTTCATTTTCATTCACAATTGACCTATTATCACTTGATATAGTGATAATCCTCTGGTCCTGATTATTGCTATACCCAACGGTGGGATTTAATCTCTTGCTAATTGTCAATCTCAACAATTTCCTATCTTTCAAGTCTAGGATCAAGTCTAGACTTTCATTGGGACCCAATACCGTTTGTCCCAAAAAGTCCTTGTTTTTCAACAACTCCAATGTTCCAATTAACAACCCAACATCGTCTGTTTTAATCTCAACTTTACTTTGAGCCATTTTTTGCCTCTCTTTCTCTAAAAAAGTATTAAGATATATAGTTTAATGTACAAATTTCTGAAATTTATCCTCTTAAAAGACTATCACAGTTAATCTTATTTGTCAATGATTTTAGTACCTGAATTTTTTCAAAAGACCAAGTAATGGCTCAACCAAGCCCTGTTACAAAGGTTAAAATATACCAACCAATCATTTATTTTTTTGCCTAAAAACCTACCCGCCCGCCATCGCAAGCATGAGTCTGCTTAGGCGTTGCGGGCGAGCAACCTAACACCTAAAACCTACCACCTACAACCTTCTGCCGATTGGCATTGCTTTTATTTGGATATAGTGTATACTGGCGGGGTCGGAGATGTTCTCAAGGGTTTAAGTTTTTCTTAGCCGTATGGGAAAGGGGTCGTTCTCGATATGATAGGAAATGCGTTTAAACGCGCAAATCTTATAAAAGTTAAAAAAATAAATTAAGTTACATATGGCAAAGAAATTGTATGTCGGAAATTTGTCTTACGGAATGACTGATGACGGCTTGAAAGACGCTTTCTCGAAAGTGGGAGCGGTTGATTCAGCCAACATCATCACCGATAAGATGACCGGCAGATCCAGAGGTTTTGGTTTCGTCTCTATGCCGAACGATGATGAAGCGCTAAAAGCGATTGATTCAATGAACGGCTTTGATCTTGACGGACGAAAACTCACTGTAAACGAAGCGAAGCCTATGGCAGAGAGACCTCCAAGAAGGGGAGGCTTTGACAGAGGCGGTAGCAGAGGCGGAGACAGAATGGGCTATTAAAAATAGTTTATTCGTCTGAAGTCTCAAACAAAACCCCGACCGCAAGGTCGGGGTTTTGTTTTTTTGATACAAACCTAAAACTTTAGCTACTTTGAATTGCGAAACACCCAAAAATCATTTTCCCGTCTCTCTGTCATTCCCTTGAAAAAGAGAATCCAAACCCGCATTGGTTGAATCTGGATTCCCGCCTCCGCTTCATCATTATCGCTAGAGTGAAGATCATCTTTTGCAAAACATTGCGCAAGCGCGACTGGCGCGAGCATAGCAAATTTTCAGCAGAAAATTATGCGCGTTTTGCAAAAGATAATCTAAGCGGCTTTTATTTCCTCCCCGACTTTGACCTGTCGGTCTTTGTCAAAAGTTTTTTTCGGAGTCGTACGCTTTTTGGGGTTATTTCCAGATAATCATTATCGGTCATTATTTCCAAACCGCGTTCTATGTCAATCTCAAGCGCCGGAACGAGCCTTATGGCTTCATCGGAGCCGGAGGCGCGCATATTGGTCAGTTGTTTTCCTTTTGTCGGATTGACATCAAGGTCGTCGCCTTTGGTCACATTTCCGATAACCATTCCTTCGTAAACCTCAACTCCGGGAGCGATGTATAAGACGCCTCGCTCTTGCAAATTCCAAAGAGCGAAAGCCAGAGTCTTGCCCGGCATCATTGAGACCATTGAACCGTATTCTTGTTTCTTTATTTCTCCGGCGTATTTCTTAAATCCTGTAACTCGGCTACATAATATTCCTTCGCCCCTAGTGTCTATTATAAATTGTCCGCGATATCCGAGAAGACCTCTCGTCGGAATTTCAAACATCAAGCGGACATTGCCGTCTTTCTGCTTCATATCCGTCATTATTCCTCGTCGTTTGTTTATTTTTTCAATGACGGTTCCGGACACTTCTTCGGGAACATCAATAGTCAATTCTTCAAACGGCTCCACTTTTTCACCATCAATTTCTTTGATGATTACTTGTGGTTGAGAGACTTGAAGCTCGTAGCCTTCTCGTCTCATATTTTCAAGGAGTATGGCGATGTGAAGCTCGCCTCGGCCGTAAACTTTAAGCGCGTCGCCTGAATCAAAATCCACCTTTAGCCCGACATTTATTTCCACTTCTTTCTCCAATCGTTCTCTGATTTGTCGCCCCGTGACGAATTTGCCTTCTCTGCCGGCAAAAGGGGAGTCGTTGACGAGAAAATTGACGGATATCGTAGGTTCATCTATTTTAATTTCAGCGAGCGGTTCCTGATTTTCATTTTGCATAATAGTTTCTCCTATATATATGTCAGGCAAACCGGCGATCATCACAATATCTCCGCTTTCGGCTTCGGCGACCTCTTTCCTCTGAAGTCCTTCAAAAGTGAAAAGCTTGGTGATTTTCCCTTGTCTTGTTTCTCCATCAGGCTTTTTTACGAATACGGAACTTCCGGATTTTATCGTTCCTTCATAGACTCTGGCGATTGCCAGTCTGCCAAGAAAATTATCGTATCCCAAGTTAAACGGTTGGGCGCGGAAAGGCAGGTCAACGCCTTTTGACGCGGGTGGAACTTTTTCAACTATCATATCAAGAAGAGGGGTTAAATCTTTTGACTCATCGTTTAATTCTCGCTTGGCGATTCCTTGCCTGCCGATGGCGTAAATAACAGGGAAGTTCAACTGCTCGTCATTCGCGCCGAGCTCCATAAACAATTCCAGCACAAGCTCATGAACTTCAGCCGGTCTTGCCGCTGATTTATCAATTTTGTTGATTATAACAATCGGCTTTAAACCAAGTTCCAAAGATTTCTTCAGCACGAATCTTGTTTGGGGCATAGGACCTTCTTGCGCGTCAACGACAAGAAGAACGGTATCGATTGAACGAAGCACTCGTTCCACTTCAGAACCAAAGTCGGCGTGTCCAGGCGTATCAACTATGTTAATTTTCCCGCCTTTGTAATAAATAGAAGTATTTTTGGCGTAAATAGTAATGCCGCGTTCTTTTTCCAAGGCGTTTGAATCCATACTGAATCCTTCGGCAAGACTGCCACCGCCGTTCTGTTTCATCAGAGCGTCGGTGAGCGTGGTTTTTCCGTGGTCCACATGGGCGATAATGGCTATGTTTCGTATTTCCATAATATTTTAAACAAGCTCGCATTGTAATAGAAAAAAAAGATTTTGTCAAAAAATTTTTTCATTGCAATGAGGCGCGTTGTGTGATATTAGTTTACAAAGATAATTTATGACCTTAAATTACGAAACATACCGAGAAAGAGTTTCGTGATTTACAGTTATAAGATACTTTTTGTATTATTTTGACATTTTTAAAATAAGGAAAGGCGGTAGATTATGAACGAAGGTGTTAGTATCGACAAAAACAAGAATCGTGTTTTAGGTATTTTAAAAACAGGTAGCCGAGTTTCTAATTGGATAGTCATTTCAGTTGGCGGTTCGTTAATTGTTCCAAATGACATAAATACAATTTTCATTTCTAATTTTAAGAAAGTTATTCTTAAACAGATTTCTTGCGGTAAACGGTTTATTATCGTCTGTGGAGGTGGCGCGATTGCTAGGGATTATCAGAACGCGCACAAAAGAATTATTAGGAAAGCTGATGATATTGTTCTTGATTGGATTGGAATAAATGCCACAAGATTTAACGCGGAATTTATGGCGAGTGTTTTTGGAGACATGACATATGAGGGGATTATAAGTGATCCAAATGAAGGAATCATGACAAAAAAACCTATTGTTTTTGCCGCTGGGTGGAAGCCTGGATGCAGTACGGATTATGTTTCCGTCCTTCTTGCAGAAAATGTAGGGGCGCAAAGAATAATCAATCTAACTAACACCGATGGCGTTTACAACACAGACCCCAATGTAAAAAATGGGAAAAAAGCAAAGATGTTCAGGAATATTTCATGGAATAATTATTTGGCGATGATTCCCAAGAAATGGACACCTGGACTTTCGTCGCCATTCGACCCAGTCGCTTCAAAGAAGGCAAAAAGGATAGGTCTTGAAGTTGTCGTTGTAAACGGAAACAATCTTATTAATTTAGAAACATGTCTCAGTTCTTGCGGTTTTAAGGGGACAACAATCAATAATTTAGGCTATGTTCCCAATCTCTATCCGTATGTTTATAAAAGAAAAAATAGAAGAGCGCGCAAGGCTGGAGATTTAGATATTTACTAATTGGCAGAATAACAAACAGGGCAGGCGCATCAATTAAAGATGCGTCTGCCCATATCTTTTTGGCTTTGAATTGCGAAACTCTCTTTTCTGTCATTCCCTTGAAAAAGGGAATCCAGAAATAAAAGAAAATACAATTTGCGGGCGTTTCGTAATTCAAAGAATCAAAGACTGTCGGCGCGCATTACCGGTTCGGGGTGAAGTCCGGACGGGTCGGTGTGTTCCAAACCGATATTTTCGGCCAGCGCTTTCAGACCGTCTCTGACTTGATGCCACGCGGCGGAAGGATTATTTTTTATGTAAAGAGCCGCGGCGCCGGAGACATGAGGAGCGGCCATGCTTGTTCCGCTCAAGGTTGCGTAGCTTCCGCCTTTGTATGTTGAGTAAATGTCAACTCCCGGCGCCCCTAAATCAACCGCGCTTCCGTAATTGCTGAAAATCGCGAAAGTGTCGTCGGTTCCGTATGGAGTAGGAGACCCCAATCCGCCCGAAGCGCCGTCGGAATCAGCCAGGGCCGAAACGGTTATCACAGCGTCATCATAAGCGGCTGGCACGGAAAGGCTCACTGATTTATTTTCATTTCCCGCCGCAACGACATAAATGATTCCCGCGTCTCTGGATTTGCAGATAGCCTTGTGTAAGGGGTCGTTATTCGAGTATCCGCAATTATTGTCGTTCGTTCCGGCTCCTCCCAAGCTCATATTGGCGACTTTTATATTATATTTGGAAGCATTGGCCGTCATCCAATCAATTCCGCATATTACCGAAGACCAAGTTCCGGAACCGTTTCGGTTCAAAACTTTCACTGCGACCAATTTCGCTTCCGGAGCCGCGCCGACGACTCCGATGCCGTTGTTAAGGGCGGCGATTGTTCCCGCCGCGTGCGTTCCGTGTCCATTGTCGTCATTGCCGTTTTTCACGCTTGAAAGACAATTTTTATTAGCGATAATGTTGGTTTTTAGATCAGGATGGGAAAGTTCAATTCCCGTGTCTATGACGGCTATCCCCACTCCAACGCCTTTATTAAAAAGATTTTCCGCGTTGACGCGGTCAATTCCGGTCGGAACGGTCTGCTGTGGCTGGGCTTTCGCCGAAGATTTTCCGGAAACTGACATTTTTTCCGAAGAATACTCATCTTCAAGCACGGAATAAGAAATATAAACCGCTCTATCTTCCGTCACGAAGTCAACTCTGGGGTCGTTCTTGATTTTTTCCAATTCAGCGTCATTCATCCTCGCCGCGAATCCTTTTATCGCGCGGTTATAAGTATGGATGCGTTCCAATTTGCGCGTTTTGGAAATTTTGTCGGCCTCCGAATCGGCATCAGCCACTTTGTCTTTGAAGACGACTATGTATTGCCCGGGAATTTTATCAAGTCTGTCATCAGGGACTTTTGCTGAAGCTGTTTGAACCGCGCCTAATGCCGTTAACGCGATAATTCCCAAAAAGGAAGACGCAAAAACCATGAATTTCATTTTGTTTTTTTTCATTTGTTTAAATATATTCAATTTTTTTAATAATAATACTTTTACTTTGATTGAACAAGCCTTTGAAAAGCGCCTCGGCTAATACATCTCTTCTTTTTTTTCTTTCAGAAACGAGATGAATGAATCAAACACGCTTAGCATAACTTTGAATGGTGTTTCTATGATGAAGTCCATAATAAAAACCAATATATTGATGCCCTCAAATTTCTGGCTTAGCCATCTGCCGACTTCCACTATCGGCATGACTAAAATGTTGCCCAAGAAATGAAGGGTTTTTTCTTTGTCGGAGCTGACGGTCCAATTTTTCGAGATATGTCTTATGCGGAGACCGAAATACATGACCAAGGTCAGGAAAAATACGAAAAGAAAGACGCTCATAAGATTAAAATTGAGTTTGCCAAGAATAAATAGAATCGCTCCGAAACTCACCAGGAATATAAAACCGTATAAAATCAAAAAAATGAAGTAGAGAAAATTTTTATTCTTTCCGCCCCTGATTTGAATGGACGGCATCTCGCTCTCGTAAATGACGGTATTAAGGCCTGAAACAATAAGGTCCGTATTTTTTTCTCCCAGCGGTTTTATCGTGTAAGTGATGAAGAGAAGCAACAGGGGGTGGAAAGCCACATTCATTATGAGGGCCGGATAGTAAACTTTCCCCAATACCGCCAGGTCGTACGGCAGCTCCAAAATAAAAGCCAAAATGGTCTTGGTAAATAAAATATAAATTACGGCTCTAACGGCGCTCTTTTTAATCCGGCCGTTTTCCTTTTTGTATTTGCCTTCAAGAATGTTTCTCGTTTGCTTTTCCAGTGAGGCTGGATTGTCAAGAATTTGTTCCGAATCCGCGCCGTAACGGTCAACAATCTCTTTTATAATGCTGAAATATATGGCTTGATTTTTCAATCTTCTGGCAATTCTCCAGCTTAAATTGTCATTCAAGTTTTCGGCAATTTTGAGCTGGATTGCCCGGAAAGTTTTCGCGATTTCTTGAACTTCTGAAATGTCTTTGATATTAATCCAATCAGGCAACAATCTTAACCATAATCTATAGGCGATTGTCTGCTCGTCGGCTTTCAGAAAGCTCCTCAAACAGGCAATGAATATCTGGGTGTCTTTGTCGTCTTCGCTTATGGGAATCTGGGAAATTTTTGTGTTGTTTCTGGCGGTCTCATAGAAAGCGGTAAAGACGGATTCTTCAATTTTATTGCCGAACAAATAAAATTCTATTTCGCTCGCCGCGAGTCCGGTTATTTTTTTATTGACTGTCAAATCTCCTTCCGCCGCGTAATTTAAAGAATTTTGAAGCGACAGAAATTTATCAATTATGCCTTGAACATGAGAAATTCTGCTTTCCAGAAAACTTCCGCTTTCAAGATAACCGCCTCTTATAAGCTCATGGATGAGAAGCTGGGCAACCTTTCCTTCGGTTTTGAAAAATAGGTTTCTTTTTAAAATTCTTTGGATAGCGTTTCGGCGGACGGTATGCTCTTCTTTGTAGTCAATCAGGTAACGGATTTTTTCGTAAAACATCCCCGCTTTTTTGGCGAGCTCGTTCACTTTGATATAATATTCGTCTTTACTGGCGGCGCTGTCTGGGATTTTAGGCTGTTTCAAACTCGTCAGTAATTTGGCGATTTGCGGTGATACCATATATTTATTGATTTAGTTATTTTAGCTTAAAATCAAGAATAAAGCCAACACGGGATTAGGTTGTAGGTTGTAGGTGTTAGGGAGGAGAATAAAAGACAGCGCAAATTTATAATTTCTAATTGATCTAATTTCTAATAAAATCCCAATGTCTAATGAAAATTATGACTCCGCCATCGTGGTGCCCAGGAGAGGAGTTTTGAAACTTACAGTTTCTGTACACCTTTTCTGTTTTATTTTCGCGCAGACGCTCAATAAAACTATCAAAGGTCTTCAAATCCTCCCGCCCTGATGTTCTTCGGGGCTTCCTGGGCACAAATTTAGCAGACTTATTGGTGCCCAGAAGAGGATTTGAACCTCCAAGGAATTGCTTCCACAAGCTTCTGAGGCCTGCGTGTCTACCAATTTCACCACCTGGGCGTTTTTTTTATTATACTATAAATTTACCGTCTTAAATTTCGCGGACTAATTTTGTGCCGAGGAGAGGACTCGATCACGAATAATTTGATCGCCGTCGCTCGCAAATTTTCGCGACCCCGGCTCGTCTATTTTTTCTGCTGAAA
>JBBUED010000034.1:0-3151 GCA_038078215.1 Patescibacteria group bacterium
TGTGAAACAATACATATCCCCACCTTCACGCAATCCATGTAAAGTTATTTCATGTCCGGACAAAATAATACATAGCATTGTAAGCGCTAAAGAAAAAATTAAACGGCAATTACTTTTCCTGCTATTTTCTAAATCACCCAAGGTGAAAAAACAACTTTTCGAATAGTGTTTAGTAGTAACCATCTTCATACAACCCCCCTTTTTATCTTAATAGAATTTCTAATAAAATAACAACGATCCATGCTGCTTTTTCTTTGATTTTTATACCACAAGAGCCAAAAAAAAGCAATTTTTTAGCCGAGACAAAAAAATTGACATTCCGCCAATTTTGAAAATGTTGAGTCCGTGCAGAGAGACATTCTCTTGAAAAATCACAGAAGCAAACCTTGTGTATATCAGATACTCACAAAATCTTAAATCTGTGAGTGTCTGATATCCACAATTACACAATTAAAAGATTAAAAAATTGCGTCAAATTATAGCCGTCGGCGGCTAGCTCCAAAACTAATGTCTTATGTGAGTGCAACCGACGGCTATAATTTGAAACAACAAAAGAGTTATCGAGTTGAAAGTTTATAAAGTTTGTAAAGTGTCTGACACGACCGTATGGCATTCTTCCCCACTTTCTTTTTTCACTTTATGAACTTTATAAACTTGATGGACTTTATAACTTTTAAATCTACGGAGACCAACAAGCAAAACAAAGAAAAAAGCGCCAAAAGAGCAAGTCGCACCATAAAGTATACATTGAGTATCCATAAACGCAAAACCCCGCCAAAGCGGAGTCTTACGCAGACATTCGTTCGTCGAGCTAAACATTTGCTCACACTCACAACTTACATCTTAGCAGATTTTCAAAATAGAGTCAAGGATTCCTCCCCGCCCTAATTTCTTTTATATAGAACTCACCCTGCGTTTTGAATTGAGGATTGATTTCAATAATTTTTTGAATTTCCGCGACGGCGGCTTCTCTCTGGCTGTTTCCGAGATACGCGGCGGCAAGCGAAATATGATTTTGAACATTGCTTGGGTCTTTATTTATTCTCGCCTGAATAATCGGAATTATCTTGCCATACCGCTTCGCGAAGGCGTAAGCGGAAACAACCCTGTCGTCAATAAAGTCTGTGCCTTGAATCGGCGTCAAAAGCTCGTCGGCGAGCTTTTCGTCTTTGGCGTAAATGGTGGCCACGGCGTAAATGACTCGGCTTTGATTGGAACTCGTTTCCAATTCAAAAGTCTCCTTGGCCAGTTTCAAGGCTTCGGCCGTCTTGCCGCTGTTTATCAAGTTGCCTATAATTTCAAACCTTATTGATTGTTTTTTGGGAGACAATTCGCTCGCTTTTTGAAGCCCTTTGAGCCCTTGGTCATATTGTCTGAAAGCGGTAAACATTGAGCCGGTGAATAGATGATACCTTGCGTCATCGGGAGTTCTTGTCAGCTGTTTTTTCATCTGGTCAACAGTAAAATCAAAAAAGGCTTGCTTGTTTTCCGGACTGGCGTCGCTTGTCGCGATTCTAACAGAGGACTGAACGAGCTGTTCTCTGATTTCAGAATCGCCGAACGAACCGTAGGCCAGAGCTTTTTTAAAAAATTCAAGATTTTTTCCCACTCCGTCACTGTATGGCATCATCGCTTGAATGAGAGCGCGGGAAGCGGAATAGCCTTTGTAATTGAAAAAATAAAAAGAAAATAAAGTCAGCGCGCCGATAATAGGAACCACGACCCATCTGAAAATTGGGGAATTTGTTTCAACCGATTTTTTGACTGGTATATTATCCGACTGAGAAACTTTTCTTGAATGCGCGTAAGCGATAACGACAAAAAATAATATATAACTCGTCACATTATCAAACACGAAAAGATTCTGGAAAAAATATCCGACCAAAAGTCCGGTTAAGATGCTCTCTTCAGCAATAGAAAGATTGGAACCGTTTCTTTTCCAAAGCGAATAAATGACGGCGAAAAATATGGAAAGATAAGACAGGATACCCAAGGCGCCGCCGGCCACAAGCCAGTCAAAAAAGACATTGTGAGTGCGATCAAACCACTGCTCCTGGTCATACATTTTGGGATTGTAATATTTGTTGAAAACATAATTGAAATTTTCCTGACCCCAGCCGAGCGCGGGCCTTTCTTTGAAACCTTGATACGCCATATTCCAAATCATAAATCGCGACCTCGTCGTCCTTTCGCTCACGGTGATGTCGGAAAAACGGGCTAGCACTTTGCTGTTTCTGACAAAATTGCTGTCGCGAAAAGTCATAAAAGAACCGCCGATTATGACTATAGCCGCCAAAGTCGCGAAAGAAGCTATTCTTATTCCTTTTCTCTCTCTTTCAAAAACGGCTATCAAAATAGAACTGATTAAAACGCCTCCCATAAGTCCGAGAATCGGGCCGCGGCTCGCCGTGTAATAGAGCATAACCGCCTGCAAAGCGATAATCGCTCCATAAATGTAATTGATATAATCCGAAAAGAATCTCCCTTCGCCTTTTCCATAATGCCTTTTGACCATAAAGAAAAAGGTCAGGAATATATGAAAGAGCATATATATCGCGAGATAAGTGGCGTTGCCGAGAGTCCCGTCTACCCTGACTCCGCCTTGATTGATCGCGATGGCTCCAGAAAGCTGGAAGAGTCCGTAAATTCCCAAAATCACGCTTACTCCAATTGAAGTATGAAAAAATCTTGACCACATTTTTTCCGTTTTCAAAACCGAAGAAACGGCAAAGAAAAGTCCTAAGAGATGAAGCAAGGTGACTAACCCTTCCATCCTCTCGTAATTGCTCCAAAAGCTTTTGTAAGGGGAGACGCCGAAGGTGTCGGCGAGAGCGATAATCGCGACAAAAATCAAAACCGACCAGCTTATCAGCGAAAATTTCGGCCTATATTTAGAGTCGCGAACGGCAAGTACCGCCCAAAGCCCGATAATAATTTCAGCCAAAATTCTGAACGCGAAATTCTTTCCGGTAATAAACGGAAAATACATTGAGCTGGAAATTATAAGCGGTATGAAAGGCATTAAAAACAATCCTCCGTAAATAAGATATTTGAGAATATTATTGGTTTTCATTTTATTTGCGTCAAATTTATATTAATTTTAATTATCTTGAATTGCGAAATGCAAAAATTACGGTCTGGTTGAGCAAAA
>JBBUED010000035.1:0-2201 GCA_038078215.1 Patescibacteria group bacterium
CTTGGTACTCCGACTACCAAGTGGTTTTTCAAGTGCGCTTATCTTCCACAGCATTTTTTATACTTCTTCCCGCTCCCGCAAACACACGGGTCGTTTCTTCCGATTTTTTCGCCGTCATCATTTGCAGACGATTTGGGAATATTTTTAGAATTATTGTCCGCTTTATTTTCCCCGCCTCCGACAAGAGTGACATTTTTTTCCATTTCCTTTAATTTCTCCTCCTCTTTGAGAAACATTCCGACACCAATATGAGGAACGAGCCGAGCGATTTCTTCTCTTATGGCGAACTCCATTTCTTTGAAAAGACGCAGGCCCTCTTTCTTGTATTCCACGAGAGGGTCGCGCTGTCCGTACGCGCGAAGATTCACGCTTGAGCGCGTGTAATCCATCATCTCAAGATGCTCAACCCAGAACATATCAATCGCCTGAAGAAGCAGTCTTCTTAACGCCGAATAAAATTCATCCTCTCCGAGCAGAGCTTTTTTGTCATCAAGAATTTTCTTTACCTCTTCATCGTCCCCAAACATCTCGGCAAGCTTTTCTTCAACCGCTTCCTTGTCGCCCAAAAGTATTTTTCTCCTCCTTTCATAAACAATCTTCCTCTGATGATTCAAAATGTCATCGTATTCAAGCACATGTTTTCTGGCGTCAAAGTTGAAGCCTTCTATCTTTTCTTGCGCTTTTTCCAGTGAGCGGGTAATTAGGTAATTCTGAATTGGTTCGTCTTCCGCAATGCCGAATCTTCCCATCATCTTCTTAATCATCTCACTCGCGAATACTCGCATCAGCGTATCTTCCAAAGACACATAGAATTGCGTTTCTCCCGGGTCGCCTTGTCTGCCGGCGCGCCCTCGTAGCTGATTGTCTATGCGCCTTGCTTCGTGCCTCTCCGTTCCGATAACGACAAGCCCGCCCAGCCCTTTCACTTTTTCATAATTACTTTGTTCAAACGGGACTCCGCCGAGCTTGATGTCAACGCCTCTTCCTGCCATGTTAGTCGCGACAGTCACTCCTCCTAATTTGCCGGCTTGAGCTATTATCTCGCCTTCTTTTTCATGATTCTTGGCGTTTAAAATATTGTGAGGAATTCCTTCCTTTGAAAGATATTCGGAGAGCACTTCGTTTTTCTCTATTGAAACTGTTCCGATAAGCACAGGCTGTCCTCTGCCGTGTCTTTCTTTAACTTCGCGCGCGAGCGCCCGGAATTTTCCGTTTTCGTTTTGGAAAATTAAATCATTGTGGTCTTTTCTGGCAATCGGTTTGTTGGTCGGGACGGAAACAGTATCCGTGCCGTAGACTTTGTAAAATTCCTCTCCGGAAGTCAGAGCCGTTCCGGTCATTCCGGCAAGCTTTTTATAAAGGCGAAAATAATTCTGGAAAGTTATGGAAGCGAAAGTTCTGGATTCTTTCTGAACCTCCACCCCCTCTTTGGCCTCAACCGCCTGGTGAAGCCCTTCAGACCATCTTCTCCCGGGCTGAAGTCGTCCGGTAAATTCGTCCACTATGATTACTTCGCCGTCCCTAACGACATACTCTTTGTCCCGATTAAAGAGCGCCTTAGCGCGAACGGCAGTTTCAAGATGATGAACGTATTTCACGCCTTTGTCGGTGTAAATATTTTCCACACCAAGTGTCTTCTCGGCCTTGCTTATCCCTTCGTCGGTCAAAGTAATTTGTTTGAATTTTTCGTCAACTTTGTAGTCGGTGTCTTTTTGCAAATTTCTGGCAATAGCCGCAAATGTTCCGTACAAATTTTCCGAATCAACCGTCGGCATTGAAATGATTAGAGGTGTCCTCGCCTCATCAATAAGGATCGAATCCACCTCGTCAACTATGGCGTAATTATATTCTCTCTGGCGGATGTCATTAACAGCGTGCTCAATGTTGTCTCTAAGATAATCAAACCCGTATTCGTTGTTTGTGCCGTAAGTAATGTCGGCGCGATATGCCTCCTGCCTTGAGCATGGTCTCAAAAATTCATGCACGACTTTAAACGCGCCCAGCTCATCTCTTTTTCTGTCCAATTCATTCTCATGATTGTTTGGAATTTTTGATTTGTCATTTGGATTTTGTTTGGAAATTGGGAATTGGGAATTGGAAATTTCATTCGCCCGGCCTTTGAAAATATGCTCCGCATCATACAAAAAAGACGACTCGTGATTTATAACCCCAACCGTAAGGCCTAGCGAATGGTAGATTTG
>JBBUED010000036.1:0-5381 GCA_038078215.1 Patescibacteria group bacterium
GGTATTCCGATTTTTATTCTTTTCCAAAGGATTCCGGCGACAATTTTTCTGTCCTCCGTTTTCGGCACTTCTTTTTCAAGAATAGACGCCATTGTTAAAACCTCTTCAAAAGTCTTCCCGAATTTTTTTATGTCTTTTTGAATTGGCGCGATTTTTTCCGTAAAATTTTCCTCCATTGTTTCCATAATCTGCTTGGCTTTGATATTGGGCAGGAAAAAATAAGTATCAGGATATAAATACCCTTCTTTGCCTTTGGCTAGCTGTAAAAACTCTTGCTGATTGAAATTCCGCAAATCATCTTCTTTGGATAATAATTCGGCAATCTCGTAAATATTAAATCCTTCCGGAACAGTGACCTTGACCGCGGAAAGCCGGTAATCCCCGTTCGCAAACCTTTTCGCAATTTCAAAAATATTTTCCTTTTTATTCAAGACATAGTCGCCTGAAATGACGCCTTTATTCCCCGAAGACAAGACGGCGAGGATCTTAAAAATCAGCGGCGATTTAATTAAATTTTGCTTCTTCGCTTTCACGGCAATCTCGGAAAGAGTGCTTCGTTCCTCAATTGAATAAATTGAATTTGCTGGAAAATCAACAGGCGGGGCGACAAAAAAATAGTAAAAGAGTCCCAATGCTGAAAAAATTCCCGTAACAATAATCATCAAAACCTTTTTGCTCGGTTTGAATGACAATTTTTCCGAAATTTTATGCAGTATATTAAGCATATTTCCCAAGATAAGATGTCAAAAAACTAAACGGGTAAATTTGACGGCGGTTCGGCTTTCTTGGAAACGATTCTCGCGAAAGTCGGGGTTTGCGCGACGCTTCCGGGCAGGTGAAAAATTGAGGCGAGCCCCTCCGTATTTATCACAAACCATTTTCTTTGATAAGGCGGATAGAAATATGACCTTAATTTGTAGGCGTTCAACATCCTTCTTTTTTTCTTGTTAATTCTAATATCTTTATAGTCATACCACGGGTAATCAAAAAAAGTTATTCCATAAGGCTTAAAACTGTTTAAATTATTTGAATGAAATTGTCTCGTTATGCCCGTCATAGCGGCTCCCATACCTTTATTAAATTTATCTTTCTCGGCAAGATAAATAATGCGAATACCGCAGTCAAACCCCAGCTTGGAAACATTTCTTTCAATGGCGGCAATTTTTTCAATCTGCCCTTTGGTCGGATTGGGAAAAGCTATGGCTTTAGGATCTTCTTGTTTAGGCGTGGCTTCTTTCCTAATCTCTTCAATCTCTTCCTTGGCTTCGTCTTGCCAGGCGTCCGTTTTTTCAAACAATTTGCCTTTTTTCGGCTGTTCTTTTTTATGAGCTCTTATGAGTATCTGAATCCATGCCTGTTCGCTTTTGCCCATTGAACCCAGAAATTCTATTATCGGCGTAATAGGGTCAACCTTGAATTCCTCTTTAGTGTCCGCTTTATCCAGCCCGTAATCAACATAGGTTTTTATCGGATAAGCGTCGGGCTTGGTAAACGCGAAATTCGTTCCCATAAGCGATATTTTGTCTTTATCAAAAAATATTCCTTCCGTATAATCCGAGGCTTCGTATATTTCCACCGTCGGGTATTGGGCGTAAAGTTGCGCCTCAATAATGTTTTTAAAAGCCGCTTCGGTCCAGATAAAAAATCGGACCACTCCCTCTATTGAAATCATCTCCAGAGAAAACCACGGTCTTGTCTTCCCTTCCCAGAATTTGGCGTACCATGTGCCTTCGCGGCCGGTTTGATGCAAGCCTATGAGAAATGTTTCCATCGCGAGCGGGGACTTGGTTATCTCTTTCGGCAGTTTTATTTCCAGAAGAATTCGCTTCTGCTTGCTCCAAAAAAGCGCCCTGACATACCTCACCCACAATTTCCAACCGATGATTATAAGCAATATCGGAAGCCATATCGGCGCGGTTGAAATCAAGGTGTTCAAAACCGTCTTTTCCAAATCCGGCAGATTATTTGAAATGAATGACAAAAAATTATTTAGCATAAATGAGCGCGTAAATTGATTTCAAAATTATGCGATAATCATACTATATTATTTCAAACTGCGAAATAGGCTGCATTGAGTAAGAAAAAGCACCCCCATCCATAAATAAAGGGTGCTTTTCATTTGTTGAGATATTTTGCCTCGTGATTTAGAATCAATAAGTTTGGATATATTTACTATTTGCTTAATGCTTCTAACGCAAGAAGTCTTTTTTGGAGATTGGGATGTGTCGACATTAAGTCACTTGGTTCAGGGTCAGCTGTACACAAAAAACCAAACGCAGCTCCTACCTCAGACGATCCTATGCGCGGGTTTCTTGTTATTTTGTTTAGAGCATCACATAAAGGCTTATGAGAGCCTATTATGGCAGCCGATTTGGCATCGGCAGCATACTCTCTTTGGCGCGAAACAAACATCTGCAACACAGAACCCAATATTCGACCAAAAACATACAACACAAAACCGACGACCCATATAATTAGTAAGGCTAATACTTCACTACTTTTGTTTTTTGAGGACGAAGAAGATCTCGAGCCCCTTCCCATATAAGGACCAACTCTTAACATCAGCCAACCAGTGAAAGCCATCATCATTACAGATATTGTCATGGCCATTGAGATCAAAATATCCTTATTGATGATATGCCCAATCTCATGAGCCATCACTGCCCGCAGTTCGTCACTACTTAATTCATCAATTATCCCCCTAGTGGCAGCAACAGCTGAAAAGAAAGGGAGTCCTAAACCAAAAGCAAAGGCGTTCATTCCTCTTGAATCAACCACATATATTCTTGGTTTTGGATGAGCATACCACGGAGTGACAGAAGCTACGGCGTCCCATAGTTTTGGGGATTCATTTCTGTTTTTTACTCTCTTTGCCCTCATACTTATTTTTACAATCAATTCATTAAAAACGAGCATGATAATGCCAATAGTAATTGCTCCAAATGCTCCATATTTAAAATATGGAAGCGCGTTGTTGGCATATCTTGCCGTTGCGTAATAACATCCGAACCAAATAAACCCCATAACCAACATGGCAAAGAAGAAAGAAATCCAACTTCTAGCCTGGGTCATAAAAACCCTGCCATTTTTTATTTTTTTACTCAAAATAATCTCCTTCCTTTATCAAGGTACAGACTGCGCCATTCAGAACACCCTGAATATGGCGATTTCTATTTAACACATATCATAATCTATTTAATCTGTCAAATCTTAAACTAGGTTATAGTTTCTAGGTACTAGGTTTTAGGTTTAAAAAATAAAAGGCAATATCAAAATCAATTAGAAATTAGAAATTAGGAATTAGAAATTGATACGATATCTTCTGTTTTCTTAAACCTAACCCCTAACACCTATAACCTAAAACCTGGTTTTTCTATTTCGCGACTGTATACTTCCCGTCTTTATTTTTCTTGAAATATTTCGGATTTTGGAGATTTACCGCTATGGTATTTTCTTTCACATATCTTTCTTTCATCACTTTGTCTACGATTTCTTCTTTGGTCAGAGGACCGTGTTTTTCCAAAATTTTTCTTATCACATCTTTGACCACCCCGCTCATATACCCCCATTCCGAAAGAGCGTAAAGCCCTCGTCCAACCAGCACAAACCGCGGGTCTTTGATGAGCTCATTGTGACAGGTGGCGACATGAGCCTTTTTCTTGAAAACATCGCCAATTATTCTGGCAACTTCTTTGAAGTGAATCGGCGAACCGTGCTTTCTTATGACCAGAAAGGCATAATCGCGCATACCTTTCGCGCTCACATTGGGAGAAGTGGTTTTGCCCCATTCACCCAAAGGATTCTTGCCTATTCTTTTGGAGATTGAGAGCCATCGCCTTATCATTTCTTCATTCTTGAAATTATCGGCTAATTCTTTAATATGCTCCATAAATGCTTTGATCATTTCTGTTTCCGGTATCAAATCTTCATCTTTCAGATTTTCATAGACTTTTTTAAGAGACGCGTGAACCTTGCCTGAAAGCTCCTCGTCCACGAACCACCTATGCTGAAAATCTTCATCTTCTTTGATTTTTTTGAAAGGATGGCCGATTACCAAAAGAAAATTAATATTATTTTGAACGCTCTCATCTTTGGAAATATAGTCAAGAAGGTCTTGCTCCACGATAATCCCGCCCAAAGAATGAATAAGCCGTTCAAGCTCGTCAAAAATTTCCTTTTCTTCAGCGTAATACTTGGATTTTCTTATCGCGGCAATAGAATGATTTTCAATCTGGCGAACCCTCTCTCTCGTGATTCCGTATTTTTGTCCTATAGCCTCCAAAGTCATTCTCTCATTGCTCTTACCCAATCCATACCTGCTTTCGATAACTTCTTTAGACCTGTCGGAAAGAGCCGACATGAGTTTCTTTGAAGCTTGCTTCGGTTTGAATTTTATTATAGGCATTTTTTTATCACACTTAATGAATAATAATGATTACTCTATGTATATCACATTATGTAATTAAGTCAACGGCAAGCGACTTTTTAGATGACTATGCTGATAATTTTGTTTTTCACAAAAAAAATCTTCTTAATCTCGCTGTCTCCAATATATTTTTTAATTTCAAGAAGAGACAAAGCGATATTCTCAATTTCCTCTTGGCTTTTGTTTTTCCCGGCTTTAAAACTGCCTCTGACCTTGCCGTTTATTTGAACAACGATAGTCGTTTCATCCGACTCAATTTTAGATTCGTCAAATTTCGGCCACTTTTCCAGATGAATTGATTTTTTGCCGCCAAGATTGACCCATAATTCTTCTGACATGTGCGGAGCGAAAGGGCTCAATAATTTAAGGAGAATTGAAAAATTGAAAACTGAAACTTCTGGTTCTTTTTCCATTTCGTTGAGCAAAATCATCAACGCGCTTATCGCCGTGTTAAAGTGGAAATTTTCTATGTCTTCCGTAACTTTTTTTATCGTCTTATGAATCAAGCTTTCCAGTTTAGAATTTAGAATTTGTTTTTTTGAGTTTGTTTGTAATTTGGATTTTGGAATTTGGAATCCCCGCATCTTCCATACTCTTTCCAAAAACCTCCTTGAGCCCACCATATTATCAGTACTCCAGCTTATCGGCTGGTCAAACGGTCCCATAAACATTTCATAGACGCGAAGAGTGTCGGTGCCAAAATCGCCGACAATCTCGTCGGGATTTACGACGTTGCCCCAGCGCTTGCTCATTTTCCGTCCATCGCTTCCCATAATCAATCCCTGATTTTTAAGACTCGCAAACGGCTCTTTGGTGCCGACTATTCCAATGTCATACAAAAACTTATGCCAAAAACGAGCATAGATAAGATGGCGTGTCGCATGTTCCGTTCCGCCCACGTACATATCAACTGGCAACCAATTATTCATTGTTTTTTTGAATTTTGGACTTTGGA
>JBBUED010000037.1:0-1384 GCA_038078215.1 Patescibacteria group bacterium
ATTTATTTCAACTGAAGTCTGATTGTCGGCGGCGGTTGAGAAAATTTGCGAGCGAGAAGTCGGTATAGTCGTGTTTTTCTCAATAAGTTTTGTGGCAATTCCGCCCATAGTTTCAATTCCGAGAGAGAGCGGAATAACATCAAGCAATAGAATATCTTTCACGTGTCCTCCGATGATTCCGCCTTGAATCGCCGCGCCGAGCGCCACGACTTCATCCGGATTGATGGATTTGTTCGGCTCTTTGCCGAAATAATCTTTAACCGCTTTGACTATCGCGGGCATTCTGGTCTGTCCGCCGACGAGGATCACCTCGTGTATTTCGTTAATCTTGAAAGGAGACGCGGACATCGCGCGCTTCGTTATCTCCATCGCTCGGTCAATGAATTCTTGAGTCAACAATTCAAGTTTCGCTCTGCTCATCTTCACGAGCAAGTGCTTAGGTCCGCTCGCGTCTGAAGTTATGAAAGGTATATTTATTTCCGAGTCAAGCGCCGTGGAAAGCTCAATTTTGGCTTTTTCCGCCGCCTCATCAAGCCTCTGAAGCGCCAAGGTGTCTTTTCTCAAGTCAATGCCGTTTTCTTTCTTGAATTCATCGGCAAGCCAGTTGATAATTTTCTGGTCAATGTCTTTTCCTCCCAAGTGGCTGTCGCCGTCCGTTGATTTGACTTCCACCACATCGTCGCCGACTTCCAAAACGGATATGTCAAAAGTTCCTCCGCCGAAGTCAAAGACCACGATTTTTTCATTTTTCTTTTTATTGAAACCGTAAGCGAGAGCCGCGGCAGTCGGTTCGTTTATTATTCTTTTCACGTCAAGTCCGGCAATCTTCCCGGCGTCCTTGGTCGCCTGTCTTTGAGAGTCGTTGAAATAAGCCGGCACGGTGATGATCGCTTCCGTGATTTTCTCGCCGAGCTTCGTTTCAACATCAGTTTTAATTTTCTGAAGAATCATTGCCGATATTTCTTCCGGTCTGTTGTTCTTGTCCCCCATTTTTACTTCCACTCCGCCATTTGCCGATTTGTGAACATCGTAAGGCACGGAAGCTCTGTCTTTCTGAACAGCCGGGTCGTCAAAAGTGTGCCCGATAAAGCGTTTTATGCCGAAAATAGTATTCTTGGGATTGGTGACAGCTTGCCGTTTAGCCAAAAGCCCGACAAGCCTCTCTCCGGTCTTGGAAACAGCCACGATAGAAGGCGTAGTTCTCGCCCCTTCAATGTTCTCTATTATTTTCGGCTCCCCGCCTTCCATTATCGCCACCGCGGAGTTCGTCGTTCCCAAATCTATTCCAATTATTTTTGACATATTTTTTAAAAATTAAATTATTATTTTTCTTGAATTACGAAACGCAAAAATTTACGGTCTGGTTGAGCAAAAACATTTAAAA
>JBBUED010000038.1:0-23203 GCA_038078215.1 Patescibacteria group bacterium
TGAGCAAAAACATTTAAAAAATAAAGAGATTTTGCGACCCGAGGACCTAAATTTTGCGTTTCGTAATTCATAGTAATTTAATTGATAATTTTTTTGAATTGAGAAACTTGTCGAGCCGAGTAAAAGTTTCGCAATTCAATTTTACTCGGAATCTTTTTTGCCGCCGGTTATTTTAACGCTTCCGCTTTCCGTGTCGGCCGGTGCCATGCCGGCTCCTTTCATAGACTGAATGTCCAGTTTCCAAGATGTCAGTTTCGCCGCCAAGCGGACATTTTGCCCGCCTTTGCCGATAGCGAGCGACTGCTGGTCTTCCGAAACTTCAACGGACGCCTTTTTCTCTTCTTCGTTGATTGAAACACTGATAATTTTGGCGGGGGATAGGGCGTCTTCAATGAATTTTTTCTGGTCAGCCGACCACTCTATTATATCTATTTTTTCACCGCCAAGCTCGCTCATCACAGTTGAAACTCGAACGCCCCTCTGTCCGACCATTGAACCGACAGGGTCGATATGGTCGTCTTTTGAGAGGACAGCAATCTTTGAACGCGAACCGGCCTCTCTGGCAATCGCCTTGATTTCAACTACGCCGCTTGCCACTTCCGGAGATTCCATTTTGAACAATTCTTGAATAAATTTGGGATGCGAGCGCGACAATTTAAGGAATATTCCTCTCGGAGTTTCTTCCACTTTATAAAGGTAAGCGCGGACTCTTTCTCCTTGTTTATATCTTTCGCCCGGAATCTGCTCTTCAAAAGGAAGTATCGCCGTGGCCCGCCCCATATCTATGAATATGTTGCCTCTCTCAACTCTCTGAACCGTGCCGCTTACGATTTCTCCTTCTCTTTTTCCGTACTCGTTCAGGACGGACACTTTTTCCGCCTCTCTCATTTTCTGAATGATGACTTGCTTGGCCGTCTGGGCTGAAATTCTGCCGAAATCATCTTTCATTTCCAGAGGGAAAATCATTTCGTCGCCCAACTTTATGTCTTTTTTGATTTTCTTGGCGTCCTCAAGAAGAATGTGATGTTCGGAATTAAAATAAACTTTTTCGCCTTCTTCTCCATCCGCGCCAGCCATCTCCGTTTCAATTTCTTCGCCGTTTTTGCTCATAATCACCTGCGACTCGTCCACGACGATTTTGACCTGATTGAATTCGGTCGCGCCCGTGTTTATATTAAATTTCGCGCGGATGATCTGCCCTTTTTTGCCGTATTCTTTCTTGTAAGCGGTCGCCAAAGCCAGTTCAATAGCCTCAATCATCTTTTCGCGAGGTATTCCTCGTTCTTCCTGCAACTGCTCCAAGACCGAATTTATCACTTTTAGATCAAACATAATTTTAAAGTTTTTAAATCTTAAATTCGCAGTCTCTTCTTGAAAAGACCGCAAATCGCAAGATTTTTCATTATTTTTTTAAAAAACGAAGTTCGCTTTCGGCGAACTTCAGCTCAAACTCAACAAAAATAGTTTATACCAACGGGCAAAATTTGTCAAATCCGCCCAATTATTTATTGCGCAATATTTTTGCGGTGACAACAAATCGATTGGAACTCTTTTTATTTTCTGATATAATAATCGGGAATCAAAAGTAATTTACTATCAAATGCGTATTGAGGAAAAAAAATTGAAAGAATTTATTTTGGACTCGGGACTGGTGTCGCGAACTGATTACGAAAATACCGAAAAAGAAATCAAGAAGAGCGGGCTGGATATAGAGAAAGCGTTGATAGCCAAAAATCTGATCACCGATGACGACCTGCGGCGCATCAAAGCTTACATTTTGGGAATCCCATTCGTTGATCTCAAGGGACAGAAGATTGATTTTGAAACATTGTCAATGATACCGGAGCCGATCGCGCGGAAAAATAATATTATCGCTTTCAACAAGAAGGAAGAATCCCTGGAGGTGGCGATGCTCAACACCGACGACCTTGCCGCCATTGAGTTCGTCAAGAAAAAGGTCGGGCTTAAGATTCTGCCGCGTCTTACGGACAACGATTCCGTGAAGAGCGCGATTTTGCAGTATCAAAAAAGCCTTAAGGCGGAATTCGGCGATTTGATACAGAAAGACGCACTTTCTCTTAAAACGCTATCCGAAGTTTCCGAACAAGCCGGCGAAGGGCGGGAGGACGACTTAAAAAAGATGGCTGAAGAGATGCCGGTGGTGCGCATAGTGGATACGCTTTTAAAACACGCCATTATTCAAAACGCGTCAGACATACATATTGAACGGCTTGAAAATCAGGTCCTGGTCAGATACAGAATTGACGGCATCCTTCATGATGCGATGGTTCTTCCGAACAATGTCGGCGAGAGCATTACCGCGAGGATTAAAGTTCTGTCCAATCTCAAACTGGACGAAAAGAGACTGCCCCAAGACGGCCGTTTCAAAGTTGAAATGAACAAGGAAAAAGTTTCTTTCAGGGTTTCCATTATTCCAACGCATTTCGGGGAGAAAACGGTTATGAGGCTTTTAAGGGAAGATGTTTCCGGCTTTACCCTTGAAGGCATAGGATTCCACGGCGAAGGACTGGAAAGAATTCATTACGCCGCCAAGCAGGCGAACGGAATGATACTTACCACCGGACCGACGGGCTCGGGCAAGACCACGACTCTTTACACAATATTGGATATTTTAAACACTCCCGACGTGAACATTTCCACAATTGAAGACCCGATTGAATATCAAATGTCCAGAATCAACCAAACTCAAGTGAAGCCGGAAATAGGATTTACTTTCTCCAACGGACTTAGGTCGCTTGTCAGGCAAGACCCGGATATAATTATGGTGGGGGAGATAAGAGACAACGAAACCGCTTCGCTCGCCATCAACGCGGCTCTCACGGGGCACCTTGTTTTGTCCACTCTTCACACGAATTCCGCTTCGGGAGCGATACCGCGTCTTGTTGATATGAAGATAGAGCCGTTTCTTCTGGTCTCAACCGTCAATGTCATTGTCGCTCAGCGGCTGGTGAGGAAATTGTGTTCAGCGAAAGAAAAATATTTTCTTTCCAAGGCCGAGCTGGCGTCTCTCAAAAAGTCCGTTGATATGGAGCGCGTGCTCGGATTTCTGAAAGAAGAAAAAATCGTAAATGAGAAAGATTCCTGGGAAAATATACCTTTCTATAAACCAAAAGCTTCTCCGGAATGCGCGGACGGATACGGCGGCCGGGCCGGAATACACGAAGTCCTTAAAATATCAACCACGGTAAGGGAGCTGATTATGAAGGGCGGAACGGGAGAAGAAATTGAAAAGAGGGCAAAGGAAGAGGGAATGATGACGATGATTGAAGACGGCATTTTCAAAGCGGCTCAAGGGGTTACGACGATAGAAGAAGTTTTGAGGGTTGTGACGGAATGATTATGAAAGAAACAAATTAATTTGAATCGCGAAACTCCGTTATGAGCGGAACACTCATAATTAATAGAGTTTCAAAATTCAAGATAAATTAATTTAATTTTAAATATGCCCAAATTTAATTTCAAAGCGGTAAAGCCTTCGGGAGAAACTTACGAAGCCACTCGCGAATCCGCGGATAAATTTTCTCTTTACAAGGAAGTCAAGAACGAAGGAGACACTGTGGTCGGCGTTTCTAAATTGAAAACGAGCAAAAATCCTGTGTTTTCAAGAATATTCGCTGTCTTTGGCATGATCACGATGCATGAAAAGATAATCTTCGCCAAAAATTTGGGAGCGATGCTCTCCGCCGGTCTTTCGCTGTCGCGTTCTCTATCTATCATAGAAAGACAGACCAAAAACAAACGGCTTAAAAAAATCGCGGTCTCTTTGAATGAAGACATCAGCCGAGGCAAAACTCTAAGCGAGGCGATGAAAGAGCATTCCCAAGTTTTTTCCAATCTTCTTGTGGCGATGGTCGGGGCCGGGGAAGAAAGCGGCAGTTTGGCCGAGTCGCTCTCAATTGTAAGCTCGCAGATGGAAAATATCTACAAACTTCAGAAAAAAGTCAAAGGCGCCATGATATATCCGGCGATAATTGTGGCCGTTATGCTTATCATCGGAACACTTATGTTGATTTATGTGATTCCCGGGTTGACTAAAACCTTCAAAGACGTGAAAGTGGAACTTCCGATGAGCACTAAAATTGTAATCTTCGGGAGCGATTTTATGAAGAACAACTCTGTTTTGGTCTTTGCCGGGCTGATTTTCACGGTTGGTCTTTTGTACGCGTGGACTCGCACCAAAAAAGGGAAAAAATCAATTGATTTCATAACTCTTCATTTGCCGGTAATTTCAGGCATAGTCAAAGAAACGAATTCCGCGAGAACATCACGAACCCTTTCTTCTCTTCTCTCCGCCGGAGTTCCGGTTGCCCGGGCGCTCGGAATTACCGGCGATGTCGTCCAGAATTCATATTACAAAGAAGTGCTGAAAGAATCGGAACAGAGCGTGGAAAAAGGTGGCAGTATTTCCAGCGTTTTCATCAAAAATGACCATCTTTATCCAATTTTCGTCGGAGAAATGATGAATGTCGGGGAAGAGACGGGCAATATGGCAAGTATGCTTATGGAGACCGCTCTTTTTTATGAAAGTGAAGTAAGTCAAAAGACGAAAGATATGTCCACGGTAATTGAACCTTTCCTTATGGTTTTTATCGGAGCGGTCGTGGGATTCTTCGCCATTTCAATGATAACCCCGATGTATTCTATTATGAATAATATTTGAAAATGAAAATCTCCAACTTCGCCCTTAACAGAAAAGGTTTTACATTGGTGGAATTTTTGATTACCCTGTCTATCCTGGCTGTCTTGACGACAATAATATTCATACCAATGAGCGCTTTAAGAAACAGCAAAGCGCTACAGATAACCGCCGAAGACATACTGTCTTTGCTGAACGAAGCGCGAAACAACACTTTGTCGGCAAAGGATTCTTACGCTTATGGGACGCGCTTTGAATCCTCAAGAGCCGTTCTTTTTCGCGGGATGGCTTATTCAAGTTCCGACCCGAGCAACAAGACAGCGGACATTGACGGAGCGGTTGAAATATCAAACATATCGCTTGCGGGCGGAGGCCAAGAAGTGTTGTTTCAGCGGCTCACCGGAAAAACGAGCCAGAGCGGAACAATCACTATACGCCTTAAATCAAATGTTTCAAAAACCAAAACCATCCTCATAGAAGCAAGCGGCGTCGCGAGCTCCAACTGACAGAATAGAAATTGATACCATTTTCTTTTGCCTAAAACCTATCACCTAGAACCCAGAACCTATTCAGCGCATTGACTTTAAAAAATGATTTGCTATTATTGCTGTTATCGCTTTTTTGCGCTTTTTCTTGTCTGTCAATAGACAAGTTTGTTTGTTTTTTAAAAACAAAAAAGTCGAAATTTTTATCAAGCAACGCTGAATATTTTTCAAAAGTTTTCAGCTTAATCAAAAAGTTATTTAGTTGTATAAGTTGAGCAAAAGTTCTCGCGCGCTCTGCTTGTATAATTATAAAACACAAAAATTATGGTAGAATTTATTAGATCAAAGCCTCATGTTAATGTTGGCACAATCGGTCATGTGGACCACGGAAAGACGACGCTTACCGCGGCAATTCTCAATGTTTTGCATCGCGCCGGCAAGGAAGTGAAATTAAGAGGAGTGAATGAAATTGACTCCGCTCCGGAGGAAAGAGAAAGAGGAATAACTATCGCCCTTTCTCACAACGAGTATTCAACGGATAAAAGGCACTACGCTCACATTGACGCTCCCGGTCACGCCGACTACATCAAAAATATGATTACCGGCGCGGCTCAAATGGATGGCGCGATTCTTGTCGTTGCCGCTACCGACGGAGCTATGCCTCAGACGAGAGAACATGTTCTTCTCGCTAAACAAGTCGGCGTGCCTAAAATCATCGTTTTCCTTAACAAATGCGATATGGTTGACGATAAGGATATGATTGACCTTGTGGAAGCTGAAATCAGAGAACTCCTCGCGAAACAAGGGTTTGATGAGAACGCTCCTGTTATTCGCGGTTCAGCTCTCAAGGCTCTTGAGGCCACCGGAATTGACGATGAATGGTCAAAGAAGATACTTGAGCTTGCCGATACTCTTGATAGCTATATTCCAATTCCCAAAAGAGAAATAGATAAGCCGTTCCTTATGCCCATTGAAGATATTTTCTCAATCGAAGGAAGGGGAACTGTCATCACGGGAAGAATAGAAAGAGGCGCGGTCAAAGTTGGTGAAGACGTAGAGATCGTAGGAATCAAGCCGACATCAAAAACAACCGTAACGGGAATAGAAATGTTCAACAAATCCCTGCAGGAAGGGCAAGCGGGAGATAATGCCGGAATTCTTCTTAGAGGCACAAGAAAAGAAGATGTTCACAGAGGGCAAGTTGTCGCCAAGCCAGGGTCAGTCACTCCTCACACTGATTTTGAATCTGAAGTCTATGTATTGAAGAAAGAGGAAGGAGGAAGACACACCCCATTTTTCAACGGATACAAACCGCAGTTCTACATCAGAACGACTGATGTGACGGGAGAAGTGACGCTTCCCGAGAAAGTTGAAATGGTTATGCCCGGCGACACGATTACTTTCAAAGTGAAACTTGTCGCCCCTGTCGCCCTTGAAGAGAAGCAGAGATTTGCCATAAGAGAAGGAGGCAAGACTGTAGGAGCGGGGGTTGTAACTAAGATTGTCGCATAAAACACAATGACGCCGGCAAAAGAAACAACAAAGAAGAGCAGAAAAGTTTCCGTCCGAGGCAAAGCCGCGAAATCAGCCGCCAAAGCGGAGTCTATTTCAAAGTTGAGAATCAGGATAAGCGCTTATGAAAGCAAAATTCTTGACGCTTCCGTGAGGCAGATTGTTGATACGGCGCTTCGTTATGACGTCAAAGTCTTAGGACCGATACCTCTTCCGACTGAAATAAAGAAGTATACGGTCAACAGAGCGTCTTTCGTCTACAAAAATGCGCGAGAACAATTTGAGATGAGGATGCACAAGAGGCTGATTGACATCATCAATCCTTCACCTAAAGTGATTGAAGCCCTTACTAATTTAAGTCTTCCGTCAGGAGTCAAGATAGACGTGAAGATGATGTAGAAAAAACAGGAAAGTAGCTTATTAGCTTGTAGCTTTTTAGGGAAGAAAAATCGCAGAACAGGTCTTCCTAAAAAGCTAATAAGCTACAAGCTAAACAGCTAAAAAAATGAAATTCATTCTGGGAGAAAAAAAGAATATGAGCCAAATTTTTGATGAAAAGGGAGATGCCCATCCTGTGACTATTCTTAGCGCCGGTCCTGTTGTTGTCACCCAAGTCAAAACTAAAGACAAAGACGGTTATGAAGCCATTCAGGTTGGATACGGGGAAAAGAAAGCAAAAAACATAAACAAGGCCGTTACGGGACATCTTAAGGGGCTAGGCAACTTCAGATTTTTGAGAGAGCTTAAGATAGAGGATTCTAAAGAAGTGTCGGGCATCAAGACAGGCGACAGGTTTGACCTATCTGTTTTTAAGGAGGGCGACAAGATAACCGTCTCGTCCGTGAGCAAGGGCAAGGGATTTCAAGGCGTGGTCAAAAGGCACGGTTTCAAGGGCGGACCGAGAAGCCACGGTCAGAAACATTCCGAAAGAGAGCCGGGTTCCATAAGCCAAGGATTGAGAACTTCAATCCGAAGCGGAATGAGAATGGCTGGACGAATGGGGGGGGATCGTGTTACAGTCAAAAACTTGAAAGTGATGCAAATTGACCCGCAAAATAATATTTTGCTTTTGAAAGGCGCGGTCCCTGGCAGGCGCGGGACGATGGTGGAGATAAGGGGGTAGGGAACAGGAAAGTAGCTTATTAGGCCGTAGCTTTTTAGGAAAGAAAAAACGCAAAACAAGATCTTCCTAAAAAGCTAAACAGCTACAAGCTAAAAAGCTAAACATATGGAAGCATTAATTTATAATCAAAAAGGAGATGAAACCGGCAAGATAAAATTGCCGGAAGCCGTTTTTGGACTACCCAAGAATGACGACCTTGTTCATCAGGTGGTCGTGTCAATGCAATCCAATATGAGAACGCCCGTCGCGCACACCAAAGGCAGAGGGGATGTAAGGGGGGGAGGCAAAAAACCTTGGCAGCAAAAAGGAACCGGCCGAGCAAGACACGGTTCAATCCGTTCTCCTCTGTGGCGCGGCGGAGGCGTCACGCACGGACCGATTAAAGACAAGAATTACGAAAAGAAGATAAACAAAAAGATGAAAGCGAAAGCGCTTTACACTGTCCTTTCGCAGAAGATGCGCGATAATGAAATCTTGTTTGTGGATAATTTCACATTTGCGAAGCCCAAGACGCAGGAAGCGGTCGGCGCGATGAAATCGTTTTCTAGAATATCTGAATTTAAAAACATTCTTTCAAAGAAAAACAATGCCGCTTATCTCGCTTTAGGGAAAAGAGATTTGAATACCAGCAAAAGTTTTGCCAACTTAAGCAATATCAAAGTGGACGATGTAAAAAATCTCAATCCTATGGATGTCGTGAATTATAAATATTTGATAATAGAACAGCCGGAAGAATCGGTTAAGTTTATTCAAGGCAAGCTTGAGAAAAAAGATTCAAAATAATTGAAGTTTCTATACAAAATAAAATATGTCTATTTTAGAAACAAAAAAGAACATAAAAGTTAAAGAGGACAAGATAAAGTCCAAAGAGGTTGTTGTTGCTGAAAAATTAAATAAAGAGAACGCAATGTCAGTCGGTTTTTCAAGCAGTTCAACCATCTTGAAGCCAAGAATTACCGAGAAATCAGGCGATGCGTCTCAAAAATTGAACGCTTACACTTTTGAAGTCAAATCCTCCGCTTCCAAAAATGAAGTCGCTAAGGCGGTTAAGGAATTTTATAAAGTTATTCCGCTTAAGATAAATATCATCAATCTTCCTCGCAAAAGAATTTTCTCGCGCGGAAAGAAGGGCTGGAGCGGAGGAGTAAAGAAAGCGGTGGTTTACCTAAAAAAGGACGACAAGATAGAATTTATATAAAAACCATAAATTATGAAACACTATAGACCGACAACTAAATCAAGAAGGCATATGACGACTATTTCCTATAGGAAAATCATAACTGCCAAAAACCCGCACAAATCTTTAACCGGCGGCTTTAACCGTTCCGTGGGCAGAAACAGTTTCGGACGGCTTACCACTCGCCACAAGGGAGGCGGACACAAACGGCTCTATCGCGACATAGATTTTAAATACGAAAAATTCAACATTCCGGCGAAAGTCTTGACTGTTGAGTATGACCCGAACAGAACAGGCTTCATATCGCTCGTCTGCTACAAAGACGGAGAAAAAAGATACGCGCTTCTTCCGAAATCAGTGAAGGTCGGCGATGAATTTATTGTCTCGGAAAATGCTGAAGTGAAAATCGGCAACAGATTGCCGTTAAAGAAAATACCAGTCGGCACTTTTGTCTACAATGTGGAATTAAAGCCGAATGGAGGAGCGCAATTGGGCAGGTCGGCTGGAAATTATGTTGAAGTAGTCGCTCAAGACGCCGGATACACGCATTTGAAAATGCCTTCAACGGAAGTGCGAAAAGTTCTAGACACCTGCTGGGCGTCAGTCGGAGAAGTTTCAAATGACGAGAATAGATTGGTTAATATCGGAAAAGCCGGCCGAAGCAGATGGCTTGGAATTAGACCGACGGTGAGAGGAACGGCTATGAACCCCGTTGACCACCCATACGGAGGAGGAGAAGGCAGGCAAGGAAGAGGCACAAGAAGAGCCAAAACTCGCTGGGGCAAGCCCGTCGGCAAAGGCCAGAAGTCCAGATACCCAAAGAAATATTCCAATTATCTTATCGTTTCAAGAAGGAAGGTGGGGAAGAAGAGGGAGTAGGTGTTAGGTTGTAGGTTTTAGGGAAGAAAACAGAATCCAATATATTAATTTCCAAATACCAATTTTCAATCAATTATCAATGAAATAATTTCCAATTGTTTGAAAATTTAGAAATTGAAAATTTTTAAACAACCTAGCACCTATAACCTAAAGCTCTCGGTAAAATTTGACAGATTATTTTTCTATTTCCAATCATTGATCAGTGCGAAACTTCATCTTGCCGACTTCTTCTAAAATACTTAGTGTCGCTTCAACGGAAGAGTTTTCTGTGTTTTTCAATACAACCTTTCCATTATACTTATTAACCAATGGCGTTAAAAATTCATCTCCCCACGAAGGTGCAAGTGTTATAACGCCCTCAAAATCAACCTCTATGTCTTCATTACTTGAAATCCCTTGCAGAAAAGGTCCGAATGCGGCAAAAGCCTCCTTTCCCGCTTGTCGGGAAGTAAGAGTGGTTCCGAATTTTTTTAGAAAAATTTTCATATTTAATTTTGCGAAATTATGTCGCGTACAGTCGATTGAAACGCGACGCTTTTAATTTAAAAAGTAAGCGAGGCGAGACAGCCTCTAAAATACTTTTGCGCTTGATTTATTCGCAGATCTTCCGAGTCGCCTTTCTTTAATTCCAATTGAGCGTTTCCCGACTGGAAAAAAAGCCCCGATAAGCTTTTGGCCACGACTCGTCTGACAAATTTTAAGCCGTTCCCTCTTTCTTCCGGCGCTCTTCCGGAAACAATTTCAGTAAAAGCGACTTTTAACGCTTGACGGTCGTCTATGAGCTCCGGTCTGACCCGTTTCAGCGTTTGTAAAATTCCTTGACCGCGATCAGCGAGCACAACCTGCCTTTTATTTATGTCATAACCGAAAAATATTCCCGGGACATCCGGCCAATTTCCCAAATTATGACTGAAAGAATTATCTCCGATTTCACCGGCAACGGCAACCACAAGCGGAAAATTCTTTTTGACTTCTTCATCATCAACCGCGCCAAGCTGATCCTGCATTTTTGAAAGGCGGGCTTGAAATATCGAGCTGTCTTTGCAGTAAAAATAAGCAGGGATTTCTTCTCCGGAGAAGATCCAATCCGTCGCCAATTTTAATAAATCGTTCAAATAAATTTCCACAGCTTTCTTGGAATAATACCGATACCCCGCGGGAGCGTTTCTCATTGACGAAAAACGCCCGCTTTCGTCCCAGCGTCTCAAGGTGTCAACGGAAACACCTAAAGCCGTGGCGGCATCGCCTATTTTCATTAAATCAGGGTCCATATAATTAAATACATTTACAAAAAAAGTATAGCATAAGACAATAACCTATGCAAGAAAACTGACAATCTATGCATAATTTAAACAATCTATGCATTTTGAGCGACAATCTATGTGAATTTCGTCTTTTCGTTTTCAAGTCAGGTTTCAAGAAAAATTTCATATTCGGATTTTTTGCTTATAGCCGAAAACCAAAACCGACATCGCATGTCGGTTTTGCGCATGTCGGTTTTGGCTGATTGAGAACATAATTCCCGCGTGGCTATTTCCGTCTTGTGCTTTTCCGCGAAAAAATTTGCGGTATTTTTATAGAAATGTATGATGTTTGTATAATTTATAGGAATAAATAGGATACGGCGGAGTCTTTTTGTTTATTTCGGTCTATAAAATAAAGGCTCCTGACCCCATTTATTTTGACCCCATTTCCCATTCAACCATTTCCTAAAAAACACTAAATAATTAACAAAAAAATGAATAAAAAAACTTTTTTTCTTATCTTTTCGCCAATAGGTTTACTTGTTTCGTTTATTGTTTTAGGGCTTATTTTCCCTGATTTATTTGTTTCTTTAAAAAGTGTTGATAATTTTTTTTACTACGGAAACAAGATTAATTTTTTATCTTTTTCAACTTTTGATCCAACTATTGTTTTATTTGTTTTATTGTTTGCCGTATTTACGGCATTTTTTTACATGCTTTTAGTTTTTAAACCCAAAATCGGTATCATTTTGGGTTTCTTGCCTTGGGTGTTTTCTTTGTTTTTGACATTAATCTTGGGGGCTTTTGAATTGATATCATTTTCATCAATCTATTTTGGTTTTTCTATCGGGATAATCTTATTTCTGTCAAAAATATACAACAGCTCAAATTATTATTACAAAAAAATAATTATCACAATATCATTTTGCGCATTAGGGCTATTGGCGATTTTTGTTCTCGCTACGTCTCCATTGATTTTATCTAAAATTGCTAAAATTATGAATAATTCAACACTATGTGAAATTAGCGCTACGAAACAAAATACCAGTCTTTGTTATGATGCGCTTGGAATAGAGACAAAAAATCCCTCTTTGTGCAGGGTTGATTACGGCACAGATATTTCTGGCAGAGGCGGTCAATGTTTCGTTGTCGCGACAGCTCTTGCTTTTGAAAATATTGAGGACCTTAAAAAGGACCATATGAAAAGTCTTTATAATAAACATCTTGTCGCAAGAGGTAAAGCTGGTAAAAGATATACAGCATATGTGCCTCGCAACAAGGAAGAGTTTTTTCTTTATAGGGACAAGTTTTATGTTGATGGGGTGAATAACGCGGGAAACATTATTGTTGGAGATGATGAGAGAGATGATTTTATTTATTGTTACGACGCAACGTTAGGTATTCCAGACGATGTTATTAAATGCATGAGGTCAATAAAAGTATTTGATCGCACATATCATTTTGACATAGCCGTTGAGTTGCCCATATTAAATGCCAAAATAGAAATATTTAACAAACATCATTATAAATAATTTTTTTCTTCTCAAGAAAGACGGAGTAACATCCTAAGAATTAAATAGGTTGGGTACTTTTTAATCAACTTCTTTGCATGGCCTCGAGACAGTCCGGTCATTTGTCTGGCATATGAGATGACGATGCTTCGTTCTTTTTTCTTTTTTAAAGAAAAGTATCGAAATATCATCAAAACATTTTCAATCCACTTGTACATTTCTTCTTTTGTCGAAGAGCTCATAAATTGGACACTATTGGTGAGCCTAACAAGCTCGCGGAGTTGTGCCACACAACACGATGTTGGAATCGTTCATTTTGATGTTCATAACACTCATCAAAGTGCCACCAATTCCAACCGTATCCAATGGACCTCATTTGGGGCTCATTTGCGTTAGAATCATGAACGATTTGGGTATCATTTTGTATGGTGTAAGACTAAAATTTGACTTTACTTTGCATTTTGATAGTATATTGAAACAAGCTTGCTCAAAGCTTTTTTAATTGTTCGGTTACTAAAATTTTATAAAAAATGGCGCGATCGCTTAAAAAAGGTCCGTATGTTGACGAAAAACTTCTAAAGAAAATAGAAGGCAAAAGACCTATTGAAACAGGTCTTATCAAAACATGGGCGAGAAGAAGCCAGATAGCGCCGGAAATGATAGGGTTTACTTTTGGGGTGCACAACGGCAGACAGCATCTTGAAGTGCTTGTTACCGAAGAAATGGTCGGACACAGGCTCGGCGAGTTTTCTCACACCAAGAAATTCTTGAGACACGGAGGAAAGATGCAGAAAGAGCTTGACCAAAAGAAGAAAGAGGCGGAAATAACCGCGGCAAAATCGGCAAAAACCGCCGTTGAGACTAAAAAATAATTTATGATAACCGCCAAACTTAACAATTACAGGCAGTCGCCAAGAAAAGTCAGGCTCATCGCCAATCTGGTCAAAGGCAAAAAGGTTGACGAAGCTCTGGACATTTTGGGCTTCGCCGGAAAGAGAGCGTCGCTTCCTCTCAAGACATTGATTGAGTCGGCAATTTCAAACGCCAAAAATAATTTTAATTTGGACAAAGAGTCGCTTTTCGTCAAAGAATTTCGAGTGGACGGCGGGGCAATATTATACAGGAGAATGCCCCGCGCTCGCGGAACAGCTTACCCGATAAGGAAGAGGACGAGCCATGTCAGTGTTGAGCTTGAGTCTAGAGAAGTTAAAGATGTTAAGTCATCAAAATTAAAAAAGACCAAAAGTTCCGGAGATAAGGAGAAAGCCGGCAGTATTAAATAATTATTATGACCCATATAGTCCACCCATATTCTCATAGATTAGGAATTATAAGAGATTGGAAATCTCGCTGGTTTTCCGTTGATAAGAAATACAGGGAATTTTTGAAAGGCGACATAATGCTCCGCGAATATTTGGAGAAAAAGATGAGAGGATTTTATGTCGGGTCAATAGAAATTGAGAGAAACGAGAAATCGTTCCGTCTTATCATAAAAACCGCGAGGCCGGGAATGATAATAGGCAGAAGCGGCGAAGGCGCGGAGAAATTGCGAAACGACATATTGAAATTTATGAATAAACGCAAATTGCCTCTCGGCAAAGATTTCAAAATGGATATTGAGGAAATAAGACAGCCGGAATCAAACGCCGCCGTGGTCGCCGATATGGTTGCCGAGGGCCTTGAAAAGAGAATGCCTTTCAGGAGAGTTATGAAGCAGACTATTGATAAAGTTATGGCGAATCGCGATGTCAAAGGGGTGAAAATTTTCATGGGAGGAAGACTTGGCGGAGCGGAAATGGCCAGAAGTGAAGAATTGAAAAAAGGCCGAATTCCCCTTCAGACTTTGAGAGCGGATGTTGATTTTGCCAGAGAAAAAGCCCATATGACCTATGGAGATATCGGCATAAAAGTCTGGATATACAAAGGCGATATTTTTGCCGATAAAGGCCAGAAGAAATAATTTTATAAAATACTGAAATGTTATTCCCCAAAAAAGTAAAATACAGAAAATCTCATACCAGAAGAGAACATCCCGATAAAATCGGCAATGAGACGCGCGGCACTTATGTGGCTTTCGGTTCATTCGGGCTCAAGGCGGTTTCCGCCGGCCGAATCAGAGCCAACACCATTGAGGCCGCCAGAAAAGCCGCGTCCCGTTCGGTAAGCAAAACCGGCAAATTGTGGACGCGCATTTTTCCCGACAAGCCGTACACTCAAAAGCCAGCTGAAGTGAAGATGGGCAAGGGCAAAGGCGACTTGCAAGGTTACGAGGCTGTCGTAAGGCCGGGAAGAATAATATTTGAAATTGACGGAGTTGATGAAGCCGTTGCGAGAGAGGCCTTGAGAAAAGCCGGAACGAAGCTCCCAGTGAAAACGAGGGTTGTCGGCAGAATGTGATTGTTTTTAATAAAAAATTAATCGCATTGAATTTTAACTTGATTAGTGCTAGATTACGAACTGCGATAAAAAAATGTCAGAATATAAAAATAAAACAGAAAAGGAAATAATCGGGCTTCTGAACGACAAAAGAGAAGCTTTGAGAAATTATCGCTTCGCGATTTCAGGCAGTAAGACGCGTAATGTGAGAGAAGGCAGAAACACGAGAAAAGAAATCGCTCGTCTTATGACGGAGCTTTCGGGCAGGAAAGGGAATAGTTGACAGAAAAGTAGCTGTTTAGCTTGTAGCTTTTTAGGGAAGAAAAAATCAAGACAAAATCTTCCTAAAAAGCTAAGAAGCTACAAGCTAATAAGCTAAAAACATATGAAAAAAGAGAACGAACAGAAAAATATCGCCATTCCGAAGAAAACCAAGATTCTTTCAGGGAAAGTCGTGTCAGACAAAATGAAAGACACCATTGTCGTTCTTATTGACAGTTATAAAAAGCATCCTATATACGGCAAATACATAAAAAGACAAAAAAAATTCAAAGCGCATGATGCCGGCAACAAACACAAAATCGGCGATGTTGTCAGTATTAGAGAGACGAGGCCGATATCAAAGGATAAGCATTTTGAAGTAATCAGCAAAGCATAGCAATGTTAAAAAATTTTAGGTTCTAGATTTTTAAATTTTATGATTCAACCAAGATCCATAGTAAATATAACGGATAATTCCGGCGGCAAAATCGGCAGGATTTTCAAGGTGCTCGGCAGTTCCAAGAAGCGCTACGCGAGAATAGGGGACATCGTGGTTTTGTCGGTCCAGAAAGCCGAGCCGAGGAAAGCCATAAAAAAGAAAGATGTCCTTCAAGCGGTGGTGGTGAGACAGAGAAGTCCGTTCAGGCGCAAAGACGGCTCTTATATAAGGTTTGACGAAAACGCCGTTGTTATAGTGGAGAAGGGCAAACAGGACCCTATCGCCGGAAGAGTTTTCGGACCTATTCCAAGAGAAATGGCGGAATTGGGGTATCAAAAAATAGCCTCTCTCTCGCCTGAAATAGTTTAAACTTTTATGAAAATGAAAATAAAGAAAAATGATAATGTGGTAGTGATTGCCGGCAAAGACAAAGGTAAAACCGGGAAAGTGATTAAAGCTTTGCCCGAGAGAGATATGATTATAATCGCCGGAATCAATATGAAGAAGAAACATCAGCGACCGCAGAAAAGCGGCCAGAAAGGACAGATAATTGAGAAAACTTTGCCCATTCATGTTTCAAACGCGATGATTATAGACCCGTCAACCGGCAAAAGGTCTCGCGTCGGAATGAAAATGGTCGGCGACAAATATATTCGCGTAAGCAAGAAGAGCGGGAAGGAGATTAGTTGAGAAGGAAGTAGCTTTTTAGCTTGTAGCTTGTTAGGGAAGAGAAAGACTTAAGAAAATCTTCCTAAAAAGCTAAGAAGCTACGAGCTAAAAAGCTAATAAAATATATGAAAGTAAAAGAAAAACAAAATAAAACATTTGAAAGCCTTAGCAAAAAATTCGGCTATGTCAATAAAATGGAAGCGCCTAAAATTGAAAAAGTGGTTGTAAACATTGGCATAGGCTCTCTTAAAGACAAAAAGAAAATTGAAATGATTAGCGACCGACTTCAGAAAATCACTGGACAGAAGCCGGCGATCAGAGAATCCAAAAAATCAATCGCCGCTTTCAGAGTAAGGGAAGGCGACCCCGTTGGCTTTCAAGTTACGCTTCGCGGCAAGCGGATGTTTGACTTTATGGACAAGCTTATTAATATCGCTCTGCCAAGAGCCAGGGACTTTAGAGGTTTGTCCAGAAAATCAGTGGACGATATGGGGAATTACTCCATAGGGCTCAAGGAACATGTCATATTTCCGGAAACCGCGGATGAAGATATTAAGGATGTTTTCGGTATGGCGATTACTATTGTCACTACAGCCGACAACAAAGAAGAAGCGACGGCATTTTTGGAATACATCGGCTTGCCTCTTAAGAAAGAATAAAGAACCGCTCCGATTATCTTTCGCAAAACGCGTATAATTTTCTGCTGAAAATTTACTATGCTCGCGCCAGCCGCGCTCCGCAATGTTTTACGAAAGATAATCCTCGCTCTGGCTGGAAAATGTAAAACCAAAGCTGGACATTTTTGTGATTTTAGCCTATTTTATATGAAGTTGAAGTATTTTTTCTGGAAAGGAAAATGTTTTTCCAAAAAGTTCTTTAAATATTTTTAGGAGAGGGGCTATATTTATGAAAGATGAAAAGTACATTTTTCCCCATACTTAATCACTAATCCGTCTTTTTCATTAAAATTGGGAGGATGAATCTAATGCAGATATTTGGAGGTGTCATTGAAAATTTAATTTATAGAAAAGGGCTTCCTTGCATGGTTTTGTCTCTTGGAGCAGACAAATTCAATGTCTACTTAAATCCGCGGATAAAGCCTGAAGTCAATGAGCCATTGGGAAAAGAATTCCTCTTGATTGAAGGCGAGTTTTTACCGCAGGATGGAAATACATTTTCCCCGACTCTCATAGTTGAATGGAATGAAAATGGCTTCATTGAACATCAATTACAGTTTGATTGATTTCATGGTTTTAAGGCAGTTTGTCTGTCGTTTATTTTAACGATAGACAAACTGCCTTTTGTTTTGGCGTAAAACCAAAAATTGACCGCTTGTTTTATTATTGTTAAAATAAAAAGCATGAATATCAATTGGAATTATTATATTTAATTGATAATCGCATTAATGTTGAGGTCGATTTAGCGATAGTGTATTTATTAACGACAAAGTATGATAAATTGCTTTAAGGTTGATATTCTTTAATTGAATATTTTCCAAAAGCGTTTGAATTTGTGAGTAAAATATTGATAATTGAAGACGACAATTTTCTTTTGAGCTTGATAGTGGAGAAGTTCATACAACTTGGCTTTGACGCCGAAGCGGCGTCGGACGGCGAAGAAGGATTGAATAAGATTTTAAACAATAAATACGACTTAGTCCTATTGGATATGATCTTGCCCAAGATGGACGGATTCAAAGTTCTTGAAAATGTTAAGAAAAATCAAACCTTGAAAGATTTACCGATAGTCGTCACGTCAAACCTATACGACAAAAACGATATTGACAGAGCTGTTTCTTTGGGAGCGGCGGATTACATAATCAAAGCGTATAATTCTCCCGAAAATATCGTTGATAGAGTAAGGGCTTTTTTACAAAAAAATTAAAATTAAAAAAATAAAAATATGAGCAAATTAAAATCAATTGTTATCGGCGTTATTATCCTTGATTTAATTCTGGTCTTTCCGGTAATGCTTTCTTATCAGAAAGTCGGAGAGTGGTTAAAAGTTCGCGTCGCGCAAGGCGGTTCGCCGGAAGTCTTTGTAACTTTGTTGGTTGAAATTACGCTGTTAACCGTAACCGCCATAGTTGCTTTCCTCGTATCCAGAATATTTAAAGGCACTCCTTTTCAGGGCGCTCTGTATCTCATAGGATGGGGAGTTCTTTTGTACGGAATAGGAGATTCGCATATATTAGCCTGGATGTATACGGGCAAAGAATCAATTTATCCGGCGCTGGGACCCGCGAGTTCTTCAATAGCTCACGCGTTCGGAGTCGGACTGGGGTTCATCTTGGTCATCATCGGTCTTTATAAGATAGCTTTGGCTCGAAGAAATACGGTTTCCAATGAGCAAATCGGCTAAGACTAAAATCGGCTGGATTGTTATTGCCATACTGGCATTTATCTTGATAAACGGGGTCTTGTTCCATTTCTACCCCGGAGATTTTTCCGTCTTCGCGTATGTTCTTTTCTTATTTATACCTCTTGCCGCGGCTATCGTGATAATTTTCACCAAATTCTCGCTTTTATTCATCAAGAACATTGAAGAGGAGAAAGAGGAGAGTTTGTTGCTTCAAGAAAGACAGAAGGAAATCGTGGAAAATATGGTGGAAGGGCTCGCGGTGCATAATCTGAAGGGGAAAATTCTTACGCTGAACGCCGTCGCGGAGCGATTTTTTGGAATGAAAACGGCCGATATCATAAGAAAAACATCTGATGAACTCAAAAATTATTCAGACCGGTTCAAAGTTTTATTTCAGGATTTGAAAGAAGGAGAGACATTTGACTATTCTTTCAGCGATAAAAACGGTCAGGATTTTGATTATCAGATAATCAAAATTACCTTGAACAAGGAGAGGGGAGAAATCTTGAAAATAATCAGAGATGTCAGCAGGTCCAAATATCTAGACAGGATGAAGACCGAGTATGTTACCATAATGTCCCACAAATTTTTGACTCCGCTCACGAATATCAAGTGGTCGGCTGATTTTTTGCTAAACGGAGAAGTTGAGATTAAAAGGAGGGAAGAAAACATAAAAAATATTTTAAATAACGCGGATAAGCTGGTAAAACTCACCTCGTATCTTCTGAATATCGCGGAGATAGAAGAGGGTCTGTTCGGATACACTTTTGAAAAATTGGACATGAATTCCATTTTGGAAGAAGTCATCCAAAATTACTCTGAAGAGAGTCGTCAGAAAGAGGTAAAAGTTATTTATGACGGGCCGAAAGACGGCTTTTGTTTCGTCAAGGGAGACAAGAGCAGGCTGAACGCGGCGGTCTCCAACTATTTGGATAATGCCATTAAATACACTCTTAAGGGCGGAGAGGTAAAAATTTCTTTGGAGAAGAGCGGAGGCGAGATCAAAGTAAGCGTGAGAGATAACGGCATTGGAATTTCTCCGGAATCCGTCCAATCTCTTTTTTCAAAATTTTTCAGAGACAAGCGGGCGAAGGAGGTGCATACCGAAGGTTCGGGCATAGGGCTTTTTATCGTGAAGAATATAATTGAAAGGCACGGCGGAAAGGCGGGCTATTTGGCCGATGGCGGAAAAGGTTCCATTTTTTTCTTAACCTTGCCTTTATACAGAGAAGAGGGAAATTCCGCCGGCGACTTGAAATAAAATCAAATAATTGAGATATTGTGAGCATGGACTTGTGTTTAATCGCGACTCATCTTGACGAGACGCGATTTGACACAGTGTCCTAACGGGCCTGTAGTCTAGTGGCACGACGCGTCATTCGTCCCGATAAATGAATTTAAAGAATTTTTTTACATATATATTAGAATCAACAATCAATTCTTCATACTATATTGGAAGTTGCCAAGATGTGCATGTACGCTTGAAACAGCATAACTGTGGTATGGTTGAAGTCAACAAAACGTTATTTGCCGTGGATACTGGTTTACTGTGAGAAATTTGATAACATAAGCGAAGCTCGAAAACGTGAGTTTCAGATTAAATCATGGAAAAGTCGCAGCGCAATAAGGAAGTTAGTAAAAAAATTATAATTCAATTTATCGAGGATCCGCGATAGTTTTGGTGGGCCCATAGTAAAACGGCATTACGCGGCATTCGCATTGCCGAGGTTCGGGTTCAATTCCCGATGGGTCCACCAAAGCTATCGGGACATTGACGAAGCGGGGGTTCGACTCCCCCCAGGTCCACCAATTCAGATTTGCCGAAGAAGTTACCTCGGGGCTTCGCCCCTCGGCATTGGTTTCCGCCAAGAAATTCCAGGAGGTTTTGAATTCCGCCAAAAGAGTTCCCACCGCTACGCGGCGGTTCGAGCCGAGAAGAGGTGGGACCACGCGGAGCATATTCGCGGAGAGGGGCAAAAATACCAAAGTTATTTTTATTGTTTTGCTTTGGTTATACGGATATAATAGTTGCAAAGATATGGACTACTTAAATTATTTTTTACCGACAGTAAAGAATATTAGCATAATGGATGCCAAAGCCGAGAATATTCTTCAGACTGTTCGCAGTTTTGAATGGGTGAAAATATTTACATGGATTACCGTTCTGGCAGAATGGCAGATGATAATGGGTTTCGCCTTAACGGCATCTCTAATTTTCTTGCTTTGGAAGAAAAAAACATACATTATTCCTTTGTGGATAACTA
Organism: Patescibacteria group bacterium; assembly: GCA_038078215.1. Lineage (GTDB taxonomy): Bacteria > Patescibacteriota > Minisyncoccia > Phycocordibacterales > GWA1-40-21 > GWA1-40-21. The sequence continues at coordinate 20,959 of JBBUED010000038.1, forward strand.
TTGTCGGCAGTGGCATATCAAGTTTGGCGGGGAAAATAATTTTTCACCGCGCGCGACCGGAAAGCGCCATTTATGCTGAAAACACTTTTTCATTTCCAAGCGCGCACTCAATGATGGCAATGGCTTTTTTTGGGTTCATCGTTTATATTTTGCTAAAGCGGGCGAAAAAACGGAAATATAAAATCATCATATTCTGCGTAGGGCTGATGCTTATCTTGTTTGTCGGATTGAGCAGACTTTATCTTGGAGTTCACTTTCTTAGCGATGTGTTGGGGGGCTATCTTTTTGGATTGCTTTGGCTGGTCGCGGGCATTGTTATTTTTGAGCGATTGAATTTGCGCGACAAATCAGTTTCGCATTCTCCGTCTCGCATGATTAAAATAATTTCATGCATTCTCATTGTCATTCAGTTGATTTTTTACGCGTATTTTGCCATTAAGGAAAGTGCCGTTCCAAATACGCGGACAGAACCCGCGGAGCTTGCGATATTTGATAATTTGGCCATCAAGTTATATTCTTGATTTTAAACGGGGCATGGTGTAACGGCTAACATACGCGTTTCGGGTACGCGCGACTCCCGGTTCGAATCCGGGTGCCCCGACCAGTAAAGATATTTAAATTTTAGAAAAAAAGGGATAATTTGCCCGCTGGAGAATCGTCCGGATTTTTACAAGTATTCATTCATTTTTCATTGACAATGGATTTCTCATTTGCTACTCTTTGGTCAAGCTCTTAAAAGGCTTTTCTTTTTTTGTATGGCAAAAAAATCAGTTATAGCAAGGTCACTTAAGAAACCGAAATTCGCTTCTCGCGTAGTGAGAAGATGTTTTAGGTGCGGCCGAAAAAACGGCTATATGAGAGATTTTGATATGTGCCGAATCTGCTTCAGAGAATTTGCCAACGAAGGAATGATTCCGGGAATAAAAAAATCATCATGGTAGAAGTCTAGGAGTAGCTTTTTAGCTTGTAGCTTCTTAGGAAAGATTAAAACCAAAAATATTTCTTCCTAAAAAGCTAATAAGCTACAAGCTACCAACCTAATCAATAAAAATGGATTCAATCGCAAACATGATAATAGGCATCAAGAACGCCGGAAACGCCGGCAAGGAGTCTGTCGCGTTGCCATATTCCAAATTGAAAGAAGCAATAGCCAATGTTTTGCTTAGAGAGGCTTACATAAAGTCGGTTTCAAAAAAGAAGAGATTGAATAATAAAATGCTTGAAATAGGAATTCTCTACGCCGATGACAAGCCGAAAATCCAAGGGGTGCAAAGAATTTCAAAATTTTCCAAAAGAGTTTATCAAAAATCAAGCTTGCTAAGACCTTTCAAAAGCGGTTATGGCAGAGTGATTTTGTCAACCAACAAAGGAATTCTTACGGACAAACAAGCCACAAAAGAAAAGGTCGGAGGGGAAGTGCTGTTTAAGATATGGTGAATTAGGTTGTAGGTATTGGGTTATAGGTTTTAGGAAGAAACTATTTTTTTATTCTTAAATCCGCAACCTACAACCTACAACCTACAACCTACAACCTAAAAACAATGTCAAGAATAGGAAAAAAAATAATAAATATAGAACCAAAGACCGAAGTCGCGTATTCAGACGGAGTTTTGTCGGTGAAAGGTCCTTTGGGCGAGTTATCCCGATTTTTCAAGCCGGAGATAAAAATAGAAATCGCTGAAGGTAAAATAACTCTAAATCCGAAGAGAAATTCATTGGATGTTTTGGCCCTTTGGGGGACTTACGCTTCCCACATTATCAATATGATTGCTGGCGTCCAGAAAGCTTTTGAGAAAAAGCTGATTGTTGAAGGGATAGGTTTTAAATCAGACGTGAAAGGAGATGAGCTCGTGATGAGCTTGGGATTCTCCCATCCGGTGAAAGTCAAGATACCGAAGGGCTTGAAAGTGACGGCGGAAAAAAATATCATTACCGTATCGGGAATTGACAATGAAGAGGTCGGTCAATTCGTGGCGAAAATAAGGGCGATGAAAAAACCGGAGCCGTACAAAGGCAAGGGCATAAGATATGAAGATGAAGTTGTGAGGAGGAAAGAGGGGAAGAAGTCGGTGTAGAGTTAGGAAGGTAGCTTATTAGCTTGTAGCTTTTTAGGGGAGAAGAGAGAGAGAAGATATCAGACATTTTTCCTAAAAAGCTAAACAGCTACAAGCTAAAAAGCCAATCAAGAACATGAACAAGTCAAAAATAAAAAAACAGAAAATTGAAAGAAGGCACAAGAAAATTC
>JBBUED010000039.1:0-1211 GCA_038078215.1 Patescibacteria group bacterium
TTTTGAGTTAAAGAAACTTTTGGGTTGCTGGATTTGATATACTATGGCTCTATTACTGACCTCTCCCACATAACTTAACTAAATAAACCGCTCGCTTTCAGGAATCCCTCAAGCAGTTTTGTATCGTTCATCTTCCTTCTTGCCTTTTTCACCATTCCGACGAGTTCTCCCATGTGTTCCGTTCGAGCATTTCCCAAGTGCTTCTTTTTCATACTGGCCCACAAATATTCGATTGGATTCAATTCCGGAGCGTAGCCCGGAAAACGCTCAACACGCAGCCATGCATGCTCCTCCTTAATATATTCCTTCACTTTTTTAGAACGATGACTCGGCAAGCCATCTACGAAGAGAAGCAGTTTTCTTTTCTTGGTATGCGTTTTTAGTTCTTTCAAGAAACGAAGAAAGTTTTCTCCTGTCATGGTGCCGGTGAGAATTCTCAAAAACAGCTTTGACTGCACGTTTTTAGGATCAACAATGATGATGCCAGAAATTGTTATCTTCTTCCAGCCACCACAGGATTGTATATGCGGAGTATTGCCTTTGAGCGCCCATGTCTTTCTGACAAATGGCTTGTCTGATATTCCTGATTCATCTTGAAATCCCATTGTAAAATCATGCTTTTCAGCCCATTTTTTTTAATCGTGGAAATGTGTTGAATTTCCAGTCGGTAATGGCTTTCTCGTTTCTTTCACGAGCTCTTCGTTCCGGTTTCTGACAGCTGAAACCAAGAGACAGTACGGTATTCCAAATACGCGTGTAACCCAAATCAATATGCAGTTCTTTCTTGGTCACCGCTCGTACGCGATTGATCGTCCAGAAGTCCGTCACATAGCCCGACTTGACTGGTCCAGCAAGAATGATTGTTTTTAATTTCTTTTTCTTTTCTGCTGTTAATTTTGAATCAAAACCCGGCAGACCGCGAGACTGCAACCCTTTTTTCTTGTCTTTTTTCCACATGACAGACCACTGGCATACGGCTGCGCGCGATACATTGAGTTTCTTACTAATACTCACCTGTGATGCTCCTTTTCCAAACAGCTTACCAGCTTTAAATCTTCTTTTCTCGAGCTCCTTTTGATCTCGTTTTGTTATGGTTTTCATATGATGAAGTATATCATATGCGGGGTGCTTTGTTAAGTTATGTGGGAGAGGTCAGTAATTGATATTTTTAATAAAAGATACAAGTATGTTTAAAAAAATGGCAGAAAATG
>JBBUED010000040.1:0-2270 GCA_038078215.1 Patescibacteria group bacterium
GTAAAATTCAATAAAGGAGAGTCCGTTACATTAACACCTTCAACACCTAGCACTCAATATGAATTTGCCACATGGGCTGAAGCTTGCAGGGGTTCGCAAAAATTAAGTTCTTGCACGATTAAAATGACCGGCAACAAAACAGTTTCTGCCACTTTCAACAAAAAAAGCAAAACTGACAAGGAAACAGTCGCTGTTTCGGTTAGAAAAACCGGCAAAGGTGTTGGCAAGATTATTAGCGTCTATTCCGGCGGAGAGAATTCGGGGAAAGAAGACGGGAGAATAAACTGCGGCAGTAATTGCAGCGAGAATTACGAAAAAATTTGCGAGAATACCGAAGGAGGCAGGGGTTGCAGTCTGGCTTACTTCAAAGCCGTCGCGGAAAAAGGCTCCACTTTTTCCGGCTGGGGAGGTTGTCTGACCTTTAAAAACGAAAAAGACCAATGTTACGTTGCTTTGGACAAAAATAAAACCATAACGGCTAATTTCAACGAAGGTAGCGGCAATGTGGCAGGCAAGTATTATGACCTTACCGTTACCGTTTCCGCGGGCGGAACGGTTAAAAGCGCCGACAACAAAATAGATTGCGATTCCAGCAATTCTCCCTGCACGCATAGCTACGGAAAGAATGGCACGATTACCTTGAAAGCCACTCCCAATAGCGGGTATTCTTTCAAAGACGCGAATATTAGTTGCAGCGGGAACGATAATAAGGACAAAGGCATTCGCACTTGCAAAGTGAAAATGACGAAAAACCAGGATGTGGAAATAAACTTCAAAGCGTCGGGAGCAACTAGCTCAAGCTCTTCCTCCAAATCCTCTTCATCTTCTTCCGCTTCCGCCAACCACACGGCATCAACCAGCTCGGCAACCAATGTAGAATCAACTTCCGCCACGCTTAACGGCACGGTTAGTCCGAATGGGGATAAATTATATTACTTATTCGCTTATCGTAAAAACAGCGATTCTTCGTCGGCAACCAAATATTCTCCATCTCAATATAAATCCGTCGGAGGAACTTCCGGAGAAATTTCTTTAAGCGCTAATATCTCCGGTCTGTCCTCGGGAACGAAATATGTTTACAAGCTTTACGCTTACAGTTCCGCGACAAAGAAGACTGTTAACGGAGAATTGAAATCATTCACGACTTCAGGCGAATCCAGTTCGTCCAGCAGTTCGTCAAGCAGTTCGTCCAGTTCCAGCCAAACAACAGCCTCCACTTACAAGTTAAAAGTGACAATATCCGGAAACGGCAGGATTCAAGATAATCAAAGTAAAATAGACTGCGGTTCTAATATGGCTTGCGAAGCGACTTACTCAAAAGGGCAAATGATTAGAATTAAAACAGAGGATACGGATTCAACCGGAGCTTCTTACAACACCAAAGTGGAAAGCTGGAGCGGCGGAGGATGCAGCGGAACAAGCAATTCTTGCGAGATAACGATGGATGGAGACAAAGAAGTGACGGTTAAATTTGTCAGCAAGTAAAAGTAAAGAGTATTAAAGTAATAAAAAAACCACCCTTCTTTTTAAACCGGGTGGTTTTTCAATAAGAAACAATCAGCTTATTTTTCTCGGCTTATATCCTATCGGCGCTTGGCGGAGATATTTTTCAATTTCCGACAGAGTGAGCAAACCGGCTTGCGCGCCGATTTTCTGGACGACGGACATGGAGTTTATCGGAGCCATCATCAAAGCTTCTTCAATTGACTTGCCCATCGCCAATCCGGCGACAAAGGTGGAAGAAAAAGCGTCGCCGGCGCCGGTGCGCTCAAAAGGTTGGTGGGGGTAGACAGGCATAAAATAATAATTCTCTCCGTCACGCGCGTAAGCGCCATTGATTCCATCAGTAATGACTATTATTTTTGGACCAAGTTTTCGCATTTCTTCCATAAGTTTTTTAACATCATGCTCGTCATTCCCGAGGATAGTTCTGGCTTCCTCCACATTACAGAAGAATACTTCGGTTGCCTCATAAATTTCTTTAAGAGCGTCTTTGCCGAATTTTATCTGAAATATTCCAGGCTGAAATGCCATTTTAGTTTCTGAGTGTTTTTTTAAATATTTCAAAATTTCTTTATGGAACGGCAAGGAATTTTCTCCGAGTGATGTAAGGTAAATCCATTTAGTCTCGCCAATGTCGGGCAGTTTGTAGTCAAAATGGCTGTGTTTTTGCAATATTGTTCTTTCTTTTTCGTACCAGAGGACATAGTGATAGTTGGTATCTTTGTCAGGATTTATAATTACAAAATCCGTATTCACCCCATCTTTTT
>JBBUED010000041.1:0-11277 GCA_038078215.1 Patescibacteria group bacterium
TATGATAATAAACGTCGTAAAAGTCCTTTTTCCTTCGGCACTGGCTTTCTTTATCGGTCTTATGATAACGCCGATTCTCACGAAATATTTTTATAAATACAAAATGTGGAAAAAGTCGTCAAGGAGTTTGTCTAAAACTTCGGCTGATTTCGGGAAAATACATAATGAAAAAGGGGAATTAAACACTCCAAGAGTGGGCGGGATGATTATCTGGCTTTCCGTTTTTCTCACGATTTTTGTGATTTATCTCGTGTCAATTTTTTTCCCTTCGCCGCTCACGGAGAAAATGTCTTTTTTGAGCAGGGGGCAGACAATCGTCCCTTTATTCGCGCTATTAGCGGCGTCGCTTCTCGGACTAATTGACGATTTTTTCCAAATTATCGGAAAGGGAAGTTATGCCGGAGACGCTATCATTTATCGCCAAATAAAGATTGCGGCAGTCGTCATAATCGGCGCGCTCATAGGGTCTTGGTTTTTCTACAAGCTCGGTGTTTCTTCAATAAGCGTTCCTTTCTTCGGAGCGATTGACATTGGATTTTTATTCATACCATTTTTCATAATGGTTATGCTTGCCGTATTTTCAAGCAGTGTCGTGGATGGAATTGACGGACTCGCCGGCGGGCTTATGGCGGAAGTTTTCGCCGCTTACGCGACGATTGCTTTTTTCAACAATCAAATAGACTTGGCGGCCTTTTGCGCCGTTCTTGCTGGAGGAATATTAGCGTTTCTTTGGTTCAATATTCCTCCCGCCAGATTTTATATGGGGGAAACCGGCATTCTCGGACTCACCATCACTCTTTCAGTCGTCGCCTTCCTGACTGATTCCGTCGTGGTCCTGCCGATTGTCGCCTTTCCGCTTGTTCTTACGTCGTTTTCGGTTATAGCTCAAATGTTTTCAAAAAAATTTCGCAACGGCAAAAAAATATTCATCGTCGCCCCAATTCATCATCATTTTGAGGCTAAAGGATGGTCTCGTTATAAAATCACAATGAGATATTGGATAATCGGGGTCATATTTTCCGTTCTTGGAATAATTTTAGCTCTTGTCGGCAGATAAATTTTCAAATGAAAAGTAAAAAAGTTGATAAAATATTTTTAGCGACTGTCATTTTTCTGACCGTATTCGGTTTTGCCGTTTTTGCTTCCGCTTCTCTCAGTCTTTTAGCCAGAGACGGCGCGCGGTTTTCCAGCATTGCTTTCAATCAGTCGTTCTTCGGATTGTTTCTCGGTTCCTTGGCGTGTTTTATATTATCAAAAATTCATTACAGAGTGTGGCGAAAATACGCGTTTTACATATTCATTGCCGGAACCATATTGACGCTTTTAGTATTCGCTCCAAAACTGGGTTTTACTCTGAATGGCGCCAGAAGATGGCTGTCAATAGGAGGAATTTCATTCCAGCCCGCCGAGTTTCTCAAAATAGCTTTCGTGATTTATTTCGCGGCGTGGCTGTCGGGCGTAAAAGAAAAAACGGCGACATTCAGATACGGGCTTCTGCCTTTTTTCGTCCTCATCGGGATAATCGGCGCGATAATGCTTAAACAGCCCGATACTGACGGGCTTGTCGTAATAGCGGCGGCCGGACTCGGGATATTCACCGCGGCGGGAGCCAGATGGAGAGATATAATGATACTGGTTCTCTCTCTGCTTGTGGCGATAACGGCTACGGCGTATTTCCGTCCTTATGTAATGAGCAGATTTTTGACTTTTTTCAATCCAGCCGCCAATTCCAGAGACGCCGGTTATCAAATTCAGCAGTCTCTCATCGCCGTAGGGTCGGGCGAGATGTTCGGAAGAGGTTTCGGCCAGAGCGTACAAAAATTCAAATTCCTGCCGGAATCCATGAGTGATTCCATATTCGCAGTCGCGGCCGAGGAATTCGGTTTTGTCGGAAGCCTTTTTATTATTATGGTTTTTGTTTTTTTTGTTTTTCGGGGCTTAAAAATCGCCATAAGATCTCCCGATATGTTCGGTGGACTTTTGGTCGTTGGAATTGTTATACTTGTCATATCTCAATCATTCATAAACATTGCTTCAATGCTTGGCGTCATACCTTTGTCAGGATTGCCTTTGATTTTTTTCAGCCAAGGAGGGACATCCATGTTTTTCACATTAGCTGAAATGGGGATAATTTTAAATGTGTCCCGATATGGAAAATCGGCATAACTTGAAAATAGAGACGCCAATCCGTTTTTTTATTTGAAAATAAATTAAATGAAAATATTGTTAACAGGGGGAGGTTCGGGCGGTCATTTCTATCCGATAATCGCGATCGCGGAAGAAATCAATCGTATTGTTAAAGAAGAAAGGCTCATCGCGCCCAAGCTTTTCTTTATGTCCGATTCTCCTTACGATGAAAGGGCACTCATTGAAAACAACATAATATTCGTCCGAAGCGGGGCCGGAAAAATGAGGAAGTACTTTTCAATATTGAATTTTATTGATGTCATCAAGACTTCAATCGGAATTGTTTCGGCTCTGATAAAAGTTTACGGAATATACCCCGATGTCATCTTCAGCAAAGGCGCTTACGCGAGTTTCCCGGCGCTTGTAGCCGCCAGGATTTTAAGAATTCCGGTGATTATTCACGAGTCGGACAGCGTCCCCGGAAGAGTAAACAAATGGTCCGGAAGATTTGCCGAGAAAATAGCCCTCTCTTATCCCGATGCCGGAAAATTTTTTAGCCCGGAGAAGACGGCCGTCACTGGAAATCCGATAAGAAAGGAAATAATGAAACCGATGACAAGCGGAGCGCATGAATTTCTGAAGCTTGAAACCGGTTTGCCCGTTATCTTGATACTTGGCGGATCCCTTGGCGCTCAAATTGTGAACGATGCGGTGATTGACGCCCTCTCCGTCTTGGTGGAAAATTATCAGGTAATTCATCAGGCTGGGAAAAATAACATAAAAGACGTTTTGAAAGTGGCCGATATTGTATTGTCCGAAAATCCGAAGAGAAGCCGATACAAGCCTTTTGATTATCTTAATAATTTGGCGATGAGCATGTCGGCTGGCGTCGCTGATTTGGTAATTTCAAGGGCGGGGTCGGCGATATTTGAAATCGCCGCTTGGGGCATTCCTTCAATCATTATTCCCATCACCAATTCAGTTTCAAACCATCAGAGAAACAACGCTTACAGTTACGCGAGAAGCGGTGCCGCGGTTGTGATTGAAGAATCCAACTTAAGCGATGATATCCTTGTCTCGGAAGTGAACAGGATTATAAGAAACAAGAGTGAAAGCGACAGAATGAGAAAAAACGCCAAAGAATTCGCCAAAACGGACGCGGCGGAAAAAATAGCCAGAGAAATAATCCGCGTAGGACTTACGCATGAAAAATGAAAATGGAAAATCAAAACAAAGAAAAAAAAACTGTCGTTCGTTTCGCTCCGAGTCCCACGGGATTTCTTCACTTGGGTGGAGTCCGAACCGCGCTTTTTAATTACCTTTTTGCCAGACAAAATAAAGGCAAGTTTATTTTGAGAATTGAAGATACCGACAAGGAACGTTCCAAAAAAGAATACGAGGAAGACATCGTGAGCGGCTTGAAATGGCTTGGCTTTGATTCTGACGAATTTTACCGGCAGTCCGAGAGGGAAAATATTTACAAAAAATATCTTAAAAAACTTTTAGACGACGGCAAGGCTTATGTTTCCAAAGAATCCGAGACCGCGGAAACCGGAAGGCGAACTGAAGTCATAAGATTCAAAAATCCGAACAAAAAAATATCTTTCAGCGATATGATAAGGGGCGAAATTGTATTTGACACAACCGAGCTGAAAGATTTTGTCATCGCTAAAAGCCTTGAAGAACCGCTGTATCATTTGGCAGTCGTGGTTGACGATTTTGAAATGGGAATCACTCATATCATAAGAGGGGAAGATCATATTTCCAACACTCCGCGTCAAATACTTATTCAGGAAGCTATCGGGGCGCCGAAACCCTATTACGCCCACATACCGCTTATCCTTGATAAAGACCGCGCCAAACTTTCAAAAAGAAAACACGGAGAAACCGTCTCCCTTTCTTATTACATAAAGAGAGGTTATTTGCCTCAAGCTTTCTTGAACTTTCTCGCCCTTCTCGGCTGGAATCCGGGCACACCCCAAGAAATTTTCAAGTTGGATGAACTTATTCGGCAATTTAATATAAAAAAGATACAGAAAGGCGGCGCTGTTTTCAACGAAGAAAAATTAAAATGGATGAACAAAGAACATCTCAAGCTTCTTCCTCCCGAGAAAATCGCAAGTGAAATTTATACAATTGTAAAAACTTTTTACGATACGGACGCGGAATATGTCCGGAAACTTTCCCCGATGATTTTAGACAGAATCAGCTCGTTCGGCGACATAAGCGCCATCATTGAAGCAGGAGAATTGGACTTTTTTTTCAAAAAACCGGATTACGAAAAAAACTCTTTGAAATGGAAGGGGGACTCTGATATTAGAACGACAAAAACGCATTTGGAATACGCTCTGTCTTTGATTGATAAAATCGCAGATAACCAATTTTCAGTTGACAACATAAAGAATGTATTGTTTGGCTATGCCGAGCAAAAAGGGAAGGGGAGCGTCCTCTGGCCCGTCAGATTCGCCCTTTCCGGCAGAGAAAAGTCGCCTGATCCTTTCACCATAATGGCGGCGTTGGGCAAAAGAGAAACCTTAGAGAGGGTAAAAATCGCTTTGCAAAAAATAAAATGAAAATAAAGTTTTTATGGCTATTAAAATCAATTTTAATATTGTCATTAGCGGGGGCGCCGGCTTTTTTCGCGAATGTCCATTTACTGAACGCCGCGTCATCAATAGAAGAACTGAAATCCAAGATTGATGAGAAAAATAAGCAAAAGACGGAAATAGAGAAAGAAATAGCCGAATACGAACAAAAAGCCATTGAAGCGGGGAAAAGCGCCAAGACTCTTCAGGGAGCGATAAATACATTAAATCTAGCGAAAAAGAAGATTGAGACTGATATCAGGGCGACTGAAAACAGAATCGGAATTACGAATTTAAGCATAGAGAAGCTGGAAATAGAGACGAAAAACACTCAAAATAAAATAAATACCGATACAAAAGCGATATCTTCGGCGTTTAGAAAGATTAACCTCGCGGAGAGTTCGTCACTCATAGAGATATTGCTGACTTACGATAATGTTTCCGTTCTCTGGGATGAAGTGGAAACTCTTTTAAGATTTCAAATAGGACTCAAAAAAAATATAGATGAATTGAAAGTATTGAAAAGCGAGCTTAGGGCGACTAAAGCCGAGAAAGAAAAAAATAAAAAAGAATTGCTGGTCATAAAATCGGAACTTAAAGACCAGAACGAACTTATTGAATACAATAAAAACGAGAAAAACCAGCTTCTAGCGGCCACAAAAAACAGCGAATCAAATTACAAAAAAATTCTTGCCGGAAAAAGAGTTTTGAGTGAAGCTTTTGAGAAGGAATTGCTTGAGTTTGAATCGCAATTGAAGATTGCCATTGACCCTAAAAGCATTCCATCAGCCGGGTCGGGAATCTTGAAGTGGCCGCTTGATAAGATACTCGTCACTCAATACTTCGGCAAGACCGATTTCGCGATGAAGACAAACGCTTACAACGGCAAGGGACACAACGGTGTTGATTTTCAGGCGGCGCCAGGAACACGAGTCAAAGCGGCTTTGGACGGCGCGGTCATTGGAACCGGCGACACCGATAAAGTCTGCAAAGGGGCATCTTTCGGCAAATGGGTACTCGTAAGGCATAGCAACGGACTATCCACGCTATACGCTCATCTTTCGCTTATAAGAGTCGCCGAGGGTCAAATGGTTAAAACGGGAGATATTATCGGCTATTCCGGCAATACCGGCTATTCCACCGGCCCCCATCTTCATTTTACCGTATACGCCACTCAAGGAGTGCAGATAATGGACAGGCAAAGCGCGGTCTGCGGCGGAATATATCATATGCCCATAGCTGACCTTAGAGCGTATCTAAATCCAATGCTTTATTTGTAATTCAAAGTTGATATAATGATAAAAAATGCTTAATTTTGATAAAAATAGAAATAGCGGTTTTATTAAAAGCGCGCTTATAGTGATAGTCACGGTCGTTGCAATCGGCTTCTTCGCGGACATAAAGTCCATAGTAGATTCAAAATGGGATTCAAAACGGCTGAAAAATAATTTTCAGTATGCCAAAACATTATCAATTTCCGTTTGGAAAGGGCATATCTCGCCGGCAGTTCATAATGCCTGGAATAAAATCTTCAAGAAATGATTCAGCCGAATCATCAGTCAAAAGAAATTTAAATATACGCTAGGGGATTCATAAAGAATATAGTATGTCGTGAAAGATATATTGTGCGACACGCATATTATAATTAATTATAATCCAAACTGGCGATTAAGACCTTCCCCCCTTAAACGAAGTGGCCCGTATTACAGACATAAAAGACATAAAAAGAAACCGGCTTATTAGACCGGTTTCTTTTTATAAGATTATAAGACTATCTGATTTTTATCCTTCAATACTCTTTGGGCTGTCCGTCTTGGCATACTTTTTCCAACATTTGGATGAAGAGTTCCATGGCTTTGTCCCTTCTCTGTCATAAAGCACCTTGGCGTAAGCCATGTTGCCTTGAGTGGTGTGCAGGTCGTAGCCGAGCTTTAGAGCTTGCTTCAAGTGATAGTATTTGTTTATCTGCATCACGCCGACATCGCTTTTGTTAACTCTTCCCTTTATCACTTCGCCCGATGAGCTGTATTGCCTGAATGTAGATTCGCATTTCGCGATTTCGGCCAATATCGGGTCGTCGCTGAAATATTCTCTCACGTATTGCTCAAATGTGATCGGATTGTCAGTTTTGACGCTCTCCACTAACTCTTGTTTTTGGATCGGATCCGCTTTGGCTTGAGAAGCGTTATTAGTTGAAGCTGAAGCCGCCCCTCCGTAAAGCGACGAGACTAAGAACAATAAAGACGTTGTAATTTCAATCATAAATTTTATTTTAAGCTTGCGAAAAATCTAATTGCTAATCGGGCAAGCTTTTAAATTAAAAAACCAGAGTTGCCTCTGATTGCCAATAGACTAGCATTTTATTTTATCTGTGTCAAGCATTTTAGCGAGAATTTTCAACGCAAAAAGCCCTAAATAGGGCTATAAATATGGTTTAAATAGGACAACATTACCAAGGAATAGGATAGTCTTGAAACTCCTCAACTAAAAACTTGCCGTAAAACAGCCTTGAGAGCGCTTCCGACGCCACTTTCGCCCCGTTCAGAGCGTTGTGCGGACGCGGTTCGGTCGGAATTCCCACATATTTCATTATTTTATCGGAGTTGAGATCCGATCTTTTGTTGGCAACGGGCGGAGTTATTCCCTTTTTGACCATATGGAACCAGCAAGCGGTGTGAAGGTCAATCGTCCGATAAGCGAGAGGCCAATTCAAATGGTATCTTTCCGCCGCTTTATGAATCGCGTCTCTATCAAAAGATGGATTTTGTCCCGCGATGGTGTGCTCGCTCAATGGCAGAACCCAAGCCAAAAAAGATTTCACCAAGGATTCTTCCGTCTGCTTATTTTTGTCGGTAATCTCTTCCCTGCTGAATCCGTTGACCGCGAGCGCCTCGTCCATAATATGCGCTCCGTCCCAAATGCGACATTCACCGTAAAACTGATTCTTGGGATTCAAAAAATCAATCGCCCCTATGGACAGGACGGAGTGTTTTGCCGGCTCCACTCCCGAAGATTCAATGTCTACGATTATCATAAGAATATTGTACCATGAGTTACGAAACGCGAAAATTCAGGTTCTTGGGTCGCAAAAACTATTTTCTCAAGGTTTTTTTGCTCAATAGACCGGAAATTTTTTGCGTTTCGCAATTCAAGATAACAGGAGAATGATAAATAAAATTATTCTTAGCCAATTTTTGGAAGTCTCGCTTCCAAATTGGTTATTTGAGGCCGGCGCAGTTTGCGGCCGGGACAAATCCGGCTTTTCGGGCTTCCTCTTCGGAAGCAAACCAAATTTTATTTTCTTCTTTGATTCTTGAAACTCCTCCGCACCACGGGAAATAGTATCTTGTTCCCGATTTTGACGCGACAAAATTTTTCAACTTGGTAGTCGGAGTACCAAGTGAGACAACCGACTTGGCGGATAAACCACCAAGTGGAGGCAAAGACGAATCTCTTTCAATCAAAATGGGCGTCTTCTTCCCTTCCAGCGAGGACAATCGTCCAAGTCCAAATCCGGCGAATGCCACGAAAATAATCACAATTGCGGTGAAAAAGTCGGCGTGGAATGCCTTCTCTGCCTTATGTTTGAAGGTAAAAGCCGAATTTCCGCCCCAGACCTTGATTTTTGAAAACAAATCTTTTATACTCATTGAGTTATTATAACAAACAATATTAGTTATATAGATTATAAATTAAAGCATTTTCTGAATATTTTCAGTTTTGACTTTATAAACTTTATACTTTTAACTTAGAAATATGGCAACAAAAAAAGCGGCAGGCGTATCAAAAAACGGCAGAGATTCCAATCCGAGATACCTCGGAATAAAGCTCTACTCTGGAGAAACGGCTAAAGTCGGTTCTGTTTTGGTACGCCAAAAAGGGCGAAATGTCATTGCGGGACAAAATGTCGGCGTCGGCAAAGACCACACTCTTTTCGCTCTCAAAGACGGCAAAGTTGAATACGGCCACAAAAGAAAAGGAAACTACGACTCATCTTGGACAGTGAGGAAGATTGTGAGCGTTGTGTAAAGATAAGTTTTAAAACAAGCAGTTTAAAACCCTCAATTCCGCGAGTGGCGAAATTGAGGGTTTTGATCATTAACATCAGTAGAAGTAGATTCAAGATAAAATTCTGCGAGGTCTAATTTGTTCATCAAAATTAGACAGCTTTAATAACAAGTTTGAATTTTATTGTCTTATCGGCAACTTTGACTGTAATCTCGTGTTCGCCCACTTCTTTGATGGGTTTTTCAAGAATTAGAAATTCGGATAGCATATCAATTCTGGTTTGCTTTTTTATTTCCGGAATAATTTGCTCTTTGTGAATTCCCGCGAAAAGATGACCTTTCTCATTGGCTTTTTCCGTCATTTCAATTTTAGCGCCATCCAATTCCTTCAAGTTCATTATCAAAAGGTCTTCCTGGATTTTGCGGTGTTCCAAATCAGTTCTCTTTTTTATATCAACTTCCCTCACATTTTTATCCGTCGCGTGGACTGCCAACCCTTGAGGTATGAGCAAGTTCAAAGCGTAGCCGTCTTTGGCTTCTTTAATGTCGTATTTCCTGCCTAAACCTTTAACATCTTTCAAAAGTATTATTTTCATAACCGCATATTATCATAACTTAAATTGTAATTCAATTTGCAAAATCGATCGTTATATACCTTCTTTTTTAAGCTCCTCTACGATTTTTTTGGCATTTTTAGAGAGTTTGACCGGAATTTGGATATTTACTTTTATCATAATGTCGCCTCGGCTATTTCTTCCTGTCGGCACGCCTTTGCCGCGAACTCTTAGGGTTTCGCCATGCGACACTCCTTCGGGAATTTTTAATATTAGGTCGCCGTCAAGCGTTTTTATGGTGGTTTCTCCTCCTAAAATAGCTTGAGTAAGTTTAACATTCAAATCCATCAGAAGATTACTTCCCTCTTTTCTAAAAATCGGGTGTTTCGCTACGTGAAGTTTGATGTAAAGATCGCCAGCTATGCCGCCCCGAACCGCTTCCCCCGCTCCGCCAAGGCGCACCATCTCGCCATTATCAACTCCGGCCGGAATTTTCACGACAATTTCTTCCTCGCTTCTCGCCACACCGGCACCTTTGCATTTATGGCATTTGTCGCGGGGAATCCTGCCAGCGCCATGGCAATTGGCGCACTCTTTTTGCGTGCTGAATGTTCCAAAGATTGAGCGTCTGGTTTCGTGAATTTTGCCTTTGCCGTTGCATATGTCGCAGGTTATAGTCTCTGAACCGATTTTTGCCCCGCTGCCTTTGCACTCGCCGCAAACAGATGTCTTTGTTATGAGAATTTTTCTCTCCGCGCCGAAGACAGATTCCGAAAATGAAATCGCCAAGTCAATTGAAATGTCTCTGCCTCTTTTAGTTCTTTCTCTTCTGCCTCCGCCAAAAAGGTCGCCGAAAATATCGCCAAGGTCGAAATCCTGAAAACCGCCTTGCCCCGCCTGTCCGGCAAAATCCGAGAAATCAAAATCGCCGAAACCTCCGCCTTGATTAAACCCTCCTCCTTGATGCCCCGCGCCTCCTCCACTCCAACCCTTTCCATAAGCGTCGTATTCGGCCCTTTTCTTCTCATCGGACAATATGCTGTAAGCTTCGCTCGCTTCTTTAAATTTACCGGCATCTCCTCCTCCTTTATCGGGATGATACTTATGCGCCAGCTTGCGGAAAGCCTTTTTTATCTCTTCTTGATTGGCGCTCTTCCCAATCCCCAAAATTTCGTAGTAATCTTTTTTCATAATGGTTTTATTCTATACAAAACTTTTGAACAATGAAAGCTGTACCAAGTAATTCTGCTCCAAGCGCGCGGAAGTCATTCTTTACCGCAGGATTTGGTACTCCGACTACCAAGCAACTTGGTAGTCGGAGTACCAATAAGAGTACCAGTAAGTCTCGCTACGCTTTCGGTTGTTCTCCTTCACCTCCCTCTCTAAATTCGGCGTCTTTCGCGTTGTCTGTTTTTTTGCCTTCTCCTGCTCCGGCGTCGCTTTGCGTTTGGCTTTGCTGTTGATTTTTAGCCATCGCCTCGCCTATTTTTTGTATTGAAGATGACAGTTCTTCCGTAGCTTTTTTCAGAGTATCAATTGATGTTTCGCCTTTGGCTTTATTGACTTCAGTGATTTTATCTTCAATTTCTTTTACCAAATCGGCTGGCAATTTTTCTTTGCTGTCTTTAAGCGACTTTTCGGCGGTGTAGACCATTTGCTCCGCGGTATTTCTTATATCAACTTCTTCTCTTTTTTTCTTGTCTTCATCGCTGTGCATTTCAGCGTCTTTAGTCATCTTTTCAATATCTTCTTTGGATAATCCTGAACGCGCCTCAATCCTGATAGACTGCTCTTTGCCGCTTGTCTTCTCTTTGGCTTTCACATTCA
This sequence comes from Patescibacteria group bacterium, assembly GCA_038078215.1. Lineage (GTDB taxonomy): Bacteria > Patescibacteriota > Minisyncoccia > Phycocordibacterales > GWA1-40-21 > GWA1-40-21. The sequence goes on from JBBUED010000041.1 coordinate 11,101, forward strand.
GTATGCCGTTCGCGTCCACATCAAAGGTGACTTCAACTTGAGGCATTCCGCGAGGAGCTGGCGGGACTCCTTCAAGCATAAATCTGCCGAGACTTTTATTGTCTTTTGCCATTGACCTTTCCCCTTGAACGATATTTATTTCAACTGAAGTCTGATTGTCGGCGGCGGTTGAGAAAA
>JBBUED010000042.1:0-3849 GCA_038078215.1 Patescibacteria group bacterium
AATTTCGCTCGCCATTCCGACCGTCGTGTACTCGCCGGCAATAAGTGAAAGAGAAGTAACAAATTTTGAAGATGGAATATGGTATTTTAACTCCCAGTTTCGCAACTCGGGCGGTTGGGGAGAGGTCGCTCATTTTAAATTGCAAATTGACACTCAGCCTCCTAAACCATTTGCCATAAAGTTTATTGACGGCAACAAAACGGAAAATCCAAAACCAACCGTCGTTTTTGACACTACGGATTCTTTATCCGGCATTGATTATTACAAAATCAAGATTGGCGAAGGCGACTTTTTCTTTGTAGCGCCCGAGATCATCAAAAGCAATCCTTATATCTTGCCGTTGCAAAATCCGGGCAAGCGAAATATTTTGGTTCAAGCCTTTGATAAGGCCGGCAATTACGCGACTGCGGTTGAAGAATTTGAAATTTTGCCGATTAGCTCGCCGAGCATCATCGAATATCCCAAAGAAATACGGAGCGAGGAATTACTGGTTATTCTAGGTTCAACTTATTCTAATAGCCAAGTAAATATTTGGCTTCAGAGAGAAAGGGGTGAGCCAAAAAGCTTTATCGTTCAAAGCAACCAAGACGGAAAATTTACTTTCACGGCCGATGAAAAATTAAATGAAGGTATTTATAAAATGTGGGCGGAAGTTATTGATAGGCGAGGAGCGAAAAGTTTGTCTAGCGAGAAAATAACCATTGCGGTGGTGAAGTCGGCCATTGTTCGCATTGGAACTTGGGCGACGAGTTTGCTCGTCATAATAGTCCCGCTCACCGTCCTCATTCTCGCGCTTATCTTTGTGGTCTGGTATGGATGGCATAAATTCCTAATTTTCCGAAAACGGCTTCAGAAAGAAGTACGCGAAGCGGAATCCGCTCTGCATACATCTTTTGATTTATTAAAGGAAAATATCCGGGAGCAAGTTAAAATGCTTGAAAAGACAAAAACCAAACGCCAGCTTACAGAAGAGGAAGAAAAAATCGTTAAACAATTAAGAAAAAATTTAGACGACACAGAAAAGTTTGTGAGAAAAGAGATTGAGGATATTGAAAGAGAAGTGGATGATATTGGGAAATTAGTGAAATAAAAATTTTACAAATCTTTTTTGACTAATATTTCAGAAACGATTATCTTAATGAAATGAAAAAATTTCACAAAAGCTTGAAAGCCGCGGGTAATGGGATAAAAGAGACTCTTATTCACGAGAGGAATTTCAAGATTATGCTTGCTATTGCGCTTGTCATAGTCGGAGCAATGTTTTATTTTCCGACTTCCCGCGTTGAAAAAGCGATTCTCGCGACTGTAATATTCGCCGTGCTGACTCTGGAAATGGTCAATATTGTGATTGAGAGGCTTCTTGATTTCATCCACCCAGGACACCACGAAGAAGTAAGAATTATCAAAGATTTGATCGCGGCAATCGTTTTAATCGCCAGCTTCGGAGCTGTGATAATCGGTGTTATTATATTTTGGCAATATCTATAAGTTATCAAGTTTATAAAGTTGAAAGTTCGTAAAGTAAGAAAATTAAAATTGTCCGCCTTTATCTCAATCTTGACTTGATGAACTTGATAACTTTAAACTTTATAACTGGCGCGCTTCGCGCGCATTGACTTTAGCTCAAAATCATATAATATGTAGCAATATTTAAAAATCAAAAAATGGACAAAAATAATCACGAATATTTGACCAAAGAGAAATACGATGAACTGGTGAAAGAGCTGGACAATTTGAAGAAGGTCAAGAGGAAGGAGGTGGCGGAAAGCTTGGAATACGCCAAATCTTTGGGCGACCTTTCCGAAAACGCCGAGTATCAGGAAGCGAGAGAGTGGCAGGCTAATATTGAAGACAGAATATCCAAACTTGAATCTATCCTCAAGTCGGCTGAAATAGTTTCCGCTTATCATGGGGAAACCGTGGGCATCGGTTCAACGGTTTCCGTTCAGAAGCAGGGTGAAATCGGCAATAAGATTTACAAGATCGTAGGTTCGGAAGAAGCCGATATGAGCGCGGGAAAATTGTCCAACAAATCTCCTATCGGCGCGGCTCTTATGGGCAAGAAGAAAGGCCAGACTTTTTCGTGCAACACGCCGAGCGGAACAGTGTCTTATAAGATTATAGAGGTTAAGTAGGTTTTGCGTGATTAGTTGTAAAGTTAAAAGTTACCAAGTTCGTGAAGTAAGGATAAAATAAATTCTGAATTTCTAATTTTTAATTTTGAATCAAATTAGAATTTTAATTTTAAATTAAGTCCGTTTAAAATTCATTTAAAATTCTAAATTTAAAATTAACCATTCTTGCCCCGCTAATTTTATGGACTTTATAACTTCTTCAAGAAATGCGCTAACTACACAAGTTTATCTAAATACTAATATAAGAAATTAATATAAAATATGGCCTCATTGGAAGAAATCAGAAATAATCGTCTGGAAAAGCTGAAAACGCTCAAGGAGAAAGGAGTCAATCCTTATCCGGCGATTTCAGACAGGGAATATTCTTTGCTTCAGGTTATAAATGACTTTGACGAGCTTTCAAAAAAGGAAAGTCTTGTTTTGGCTGGCAGAATTATGGCGATAAGACCGCAGGGCGGACTGATATTTTTCAACATAAACGACGGCACGGCGCTTTTTCAAGGATTATTGAAGAAAGACGAGATGGACGAAGCGGTGTTTGACCTTTTTGCTCAAACTGTTGACATCGGAGATTTCGCGGAAGTGTCCGGTCCGCTTTTCATCACGAAGAGAAACGAAAAAACGATAAAAATCCAAAATTGGAAAATGCTTTCAAAGAGCTTAAGACCGCTCCCGGAAAAATGGCACGGACTTCAAGACGAAGAAGAAAGATTGAGGAGAAGATATTTGGACATAATGTTTAATCCGGAAGTGAAGGAAATGACGCTGAAAAAATCAAAATTCTGGTCGTCAATGCGGGAATTTTTGATGGAAAGAAGCTTTCTGGAAGTGGAAACGCCGGTCTTGGAAAATACCACGGGAGGCGCCGATGCCAGACCTTTCGTCACTCATCACAACGCTTTGGATATTGACGTGTATTTGAGAATCTCAACCGGCGAGCTTTGGCAGAAACGGCTCATGGTCGCCGGCTTCCCGAAGACTTTTGAAATCGGCAGGCAATTTAGAAATGAAGGAATGGACGCGGAACATCTGCAGGATTACACGCAAATGGAATTTTATTGGGCGTACGCGGATTATCGGGACGGTATGAAGCTCGTGGAAGAGCTTTATAAATATGTCGCGGAGAAGACTTTCGGAACTCTGAATTTTAAAATCAAAGATTTTGAAATTGATCTCGGTAAAAAATGGGAGACTTATGATTACGGCGAGACGATAAAAAATAAAACGGGCATTGATGTTCTAAACACCAATCTCAAAGAGATTGAAAATAAGCTTAAAGAGCTAAAAGTGGAATACAGCAAAGAAGGTTTCAATCTTAACAGAGGCATTGATAATCTCTGGAAATTCTGCAGGAAGCAAATCGCAGGCCCTGGGTTTTTAATCGGTCTTCCCGTGGAAATGTCGCCCCTCGCGAAAAGAGATGAAAAAAATCCAAGACTCACCCAAAAATTCCATCCGATAATCGCCGGTTCGGAGCTCGGCAATGGATACAGCGAGCTCAATGATCCCCTTGACCAAGCGGAGAGATTTGCCGAGCAAACTAAACTGCGAGATGAGGGAGACGAGGAAGCGCAGATGAATGACCAAGATTTTGTGGAAGCCCTTGAATACGGAATGCCACCGACTTGCGGCTTCGGCGTCAGCGAAAGGTTGTTCAGCTTCCTTATGAATAAGCCGGCAAGAGAGTGCCAGATTTTTCCTCTTCTGAAGCCGA
>JBBUED010000042.1:3949-9386 GCA_038078215.1 Patescibacteria group bacterium
AGTTATCCACACTTTATCAACCTTTTCATTTGTGTGCGTGTGGCAAAGTGGTATACAATGTGAACGCTGTGGGAATAAGTGGGAAATTAAAATATGCTCATAGGAGAATACAAACACACGCTGGACGACAAAAAAAGAATCTCGCTTCCGGCGAAATTCAGGAAAGAAATGGGCAAGAAGATAGTCATCACTCCGGGTTTGGACAATTGTTTGTTCGTCTTCACGATGGGGCAGTGGAATAAAATTTCCGAAAAGCTTTCCCAATCGTCAATGTTGAAAGCGGACAGCAGAAGCTTCAACAGGTTTATGTTCGGAGGGGCGGTGGAAGTGGAGATTGATGCCATCGGAAGGATGCTTATTCCGGACTTTCTCATAGAAAGAGCCGACCTCAAGAGCAGAGTCGCCGTCATCGGGGTGGAAGATAGGGTTGAAATCTGGAACGAAGAAGCGTGGATGAATTACAAGAAAGTGGTGGAGAGAGAAGCGGATGCCTTGGCGGAAAAGCTCGGGCAAGTCGGAGTGCTTTAAGAGTTATAAAGTGGAAAGTTCATAAAGTTCATCAAGTAAAGAAAAATAAATTCTAATTTTTTTCATCTTCACTTTACGAACTTGATAACTTTATAAACTTTCTAACTAATTTTATGACGATACACAAGTCAGTTCTTTTAAATGAAGCGATAAGAGGCCTTAATTTGAAGTCCGGCGACATATTTTTCGACGGGACGCTCGGCGGAGGCGGGCATAGCCAAAAAGTCTGCGAGCTTTTCAGTAAAAGCGTGAAGATTGTCGGCGTGGACAAGGACAGTCAAGCAGTCCGAAGAGCGATTGAAAAATTTAAGACTTTGGATTGTGATTTTAATTTTCAAAATGCCAGTTTTAGAAATATCGGCGAAGTCTTGAATAATTTGAACATAAAGTCGGTAAACGGGATTCTCCTTGACCTCGGATTAAGCTCGGACCAGATTGAAAAGTCATCGCGCGGATTTTCTTTCCAAAAGAACGAGCCGTTGATTATGACATTTTCGGCGGAAGGCGGAGACGGAATAACAACAGCTCAAACAATTTTAAACGAGTGGAGCGAAGAGACTCTGGCGGACATATTGTTCGGCTACGCCGATGAGCGATACGCGAGAAGGATAGCCAAGAAAATCGTTGAAGCCCGCCAGATCAAGCCGATAGAAAAAACTTTTGAACTCGTGGAAATAGTGAAGAGCGCCGTACCCGCAGGATATAAAAAAGGCAGAATACATTTCGCCACGAAGACTTTTCAAGCGATACGAATGGCGGTGAATGACGAGATTGAGGCTTTGAAAGAGGGACTCGCCGCAGGCTATGAAAGGCTTGCGGAGGGCGGAAGGATGGCGATCATCTCTTTTCATAGCGGGGAAGACAGACTCGTCAAAAATTTTTTTAAAGACAAAAAAGCGGCGGGGGGAGGGTTTGCCGCAACCAAAAAGCCGATAACGGCTGGCGGAGAAGAGCTCGCGGAGAATCCCAGAGCGCGAAGCGCGAAATTGCGAATTTTTGAAAAAGCCGGCATTAAAGATGAGACAAAAAATGACAAACGCGATTAAAAATAAAATATTGAACATTGAGTACTCGGAAAGAAAAGCTTTCTGGTGTTTGGTGTCGCTCGTTATCGCGTTTTCCGGATTTTATGTTTATTTCGTCAACGGCGCCATAATCAATGTCGTGGAGCGGCAAAAAACAGAGAGAGAAATCACCTCCGTCAATTCGCGGGTGAGCAATTTGGAGTCGTCCTATCTTGCCTTAAATGATAAAATAAACATTGATTACGCGTTTTCCATGGGTTTTGTAAAAGTGGAAAAAGAAAAATATATACATAGGAAAACGCTTGGCGCGAATCTCTCGCTTAATCAGCTTCATTGAAAAATACGCCAGATTTTCATGAATTGCGGAACGCAATTAAAAGCAAGATCCTTGAATTAAGAAACTCTATTATGAGCGGAAACTTGCGCAAGCGCGGCTGGCGCGAGCAGAGTAAATTTTCATTAGAAAATTATGCGTGTTCCGCGGATAATGGAGTTTCGTAATTCACAAAGATTTATTGATGAAATCCAAATTTCAATTCAGAATAAGGCTGTTGTTTATGCTCGTCTTGGCAGTCGCTTTGTTGCTCGCCGTCAATCTTTATATCATTCAAATAGTTAAGGGTGAAACTTACAAGGAAAAGGCCGAACGCCAATATACCAGTCCTTCGGAGTCTATTTTTGACAGGGGTAAGATTTATTTCTCTAATAAAGACGGGGCTCTTGTTTCAGCCGCCACTATTAAGACCGGATTTACTTTGGCCATTAGTCCGAAAAAACTCGCGAATCCGCAAGATGCCTATGAAAGATTATCAGCCATCATTTCGATTGACGAGGCGAAATTTCTAATGAAAGCTTCCAAAAAAGACGACCCTTACGAAGAAATAGAGAAAAGAATCAGCGAGGAAAAAGCCAAAGAGATAAATTCGCTCAACATACAGGGCGTTGAATTGCAAAGAGACAGGTGGCGCGTCTATCCCGGCGGAAAGATGGCGGCTAACACTCTCGGCTTCGTCGGATATGACGGCGATTCTTTTTCCGGCAGGTACGGTTTGGAAAGATATTACGAGGACGTATTGAAGAGGGACGAAAGCGAAGCCTACATCAATTTTTTTGCGGAGATTTTTTCAAACATAAGCAAGGCGGTTTCAAAAGAGGATAAGGGAGAGGGAGACATAATCACCGCGATTGAACCGGCCACGCAGTCTTTTTTGGAAAAGGAAATTGCAAGCACTTCGGAAAAATGGCGTTCAAAAATGACTCTCGGACTGATTATGAATCCGATGAACGGAGAAATTTACAGCCTTGCCGTCAATCCGACTTTTGACCCCAACACTTACGGAAGCCAATCTGACATAAAAATTTTCAGCAATCCGGCCGCGGAAAGCATTTTTGAAATGGGCTCAACCATAAAGCCCCTCACGATGGCGGCCGGCCTGGATTCGGGCGCCGTCACCGCCGATACGACTTATGACGACAAGGGATTTCTTATCCTGAACGGCAGCAAGATTTCCAATTATGACCACAAGGGCAACGGAGTCATAAATATGCAGGAAGTGCTCAATAAATCGGTGAACACAGGAGCCTCCTTTGTTGTCAGCAAAATGGGCAAAGAAAATTTCGCCAAGTATATGATTGACTTCGGTTTGGGGAATGAGACCGGGATTGATCTGCCAAATGAAGCGAGCGGAAGAATTTCCAACCTGAAAAGCCCTCGTGACATTGAATACGCCACGGCATCGTTCGGGCAGGGGATCGCGATGACTCCGATAATCGCCGCGCGCGCTTTATCGGCGCTGGCGAACGGCGGGACGCTCATAGTTCCCCATATCGTTAAAAAAATAGATTACAAAAAAATAGGCTTGTCAAAGGATATTTACTACGATGGAGCGGAAAATAAAAGGGTAATAAAAAAAGAGACCTCGGATGAAATAACCAGAATGCTGGTCAAGGTGGTTGACACGGCGCTTCTCAACGGGACGGTTAAAATTCCCAATTACAGCGTCGCGGCGAAAACGGGAACCGCGCAAATTGCAAAACCAGGCGGAGGAGGTTATTATGATGACAGGTATCTGCATTCGTTTTTCGGCTATTTTCCGGCTTATAACCCGCGTTTCCTGATTTTCCTTATGATTTTAGAGCCGAAAGGAGCGCAATACGCCTCAAACACGCTTACCGAGCCGTTTATAGATATCGTGAAATTCCTCATAAATTATTACGAAGTCCCGCCGGACAGATAGCCTGATAGGCAATCCGCGAGATTGAAAAATTTAAAATTTTATTCCGTAAAAAGCAAAGATGAAAGAGTCCATCAAATCAATCATTGTTTCCGTACTCCAGTGGGAAGCCGGAAAAGTTTTAAAAAAATACCAGCCGAAAATAATCGCCATAACCGGCAGTGTCGGCAAAACTTCCACCAAAGACGCGATTTTCTCCGCGCTGGCCGATTCTTTTTATGTTAGAAAAAGCGAAAAAAGTTTCAATAGCCAGATCGGAGTTCCTTTGACGATTCTTGGATGCCAGAACGGCTGGAATAATCCGCTGGTATGGCTTATGAATTTGGCCAAAGGATTTATTCTCATAGCCGCAAAGAGCCGGTATCCGGAATGGCTGGTGCTGGAGGTCGGCGTGGACAGTCCGGGAGGAATAAAAAAAATGTCCGAATGGCTCAAGCCCGATATATTAGTGATTACCAGATTCGGAAAAACACCGGTTCACATAGAATTTTTCGCGTCAGTAGACGAGCTCATAGAAGAAGACGCCGCTCTTATTGATTCTATGAAAAGAAAAGGGATTCTTATCTTGAACAGCGATGATGAAGACATAAGGAGCTTCAAAAATAAATCATCCAATAAAACGATCACCTACGGGACCGAAGGCGGTTCGGATATTTTTGCTTCCAACTACCGTGTCTTGTACGGAATAGACAAGAAAGGAAAGTTTCCGACGGGAATTCAGTTCAAAGTTGAATACGACGGCGATAGCGCGCCGGTTGTTCTTATGGGTGTCGCGGGGTCTCATCACATTTATCCGTCCCTGGCCGCCATAGCGGTTGGAATTTCGCAAGGTCTAAATTTGTCCGAAATGTCCAAGAGTTTGCGCTCTCACGCGAGTCCTTTGGGCAGAATGAAAATAATAAAAGGAATCAAGAATTCAATCGTGATTGACGACAGCTACAATTCTTCGCCCGTGGCGCTTGAAGAAGCGCTCAAGACCTTGCAGATGATTGAGGGAGCGAAAAGGAAAATCGCCGTACTCGGCGATATGCTGGAGCTCGGCGAGCATTCCATTTCGGCTCACAAAGAAGCCGGCGCCGTCGCTTCAAGGTCCTGTCATATTCTTGCCGCGGTCGGTCCGCGCTCCCGCGGCATAGCCGAAGGCGCGCTTCAAAACGGAATGAGAGAGAAGGATGTTCTTCAATTTGAAACTTCGGAAGAAGCCGGCGCGTATCTTGAAAATTTGATTTTGGAAAAAGACATTGTTCTCGTCAAAGGCTCCCAGTCAATGAGAATGGAAAAAGTCGTTGAAGAAATTATGGCCAATCCGGAAGAAAAAGAAAAGCTTTTGGTGAGGCAGGAGAAAGAGTGGAAGGAGAGATAGAGAGATAGCTAATAGCCGTTAGCTTCTGGCGGAGAAATAACAAAAGAGCTTTTAGCTGTTAGCTTGTAGCGGGGAATAGAAAAGTTTTTTTACTTTTCTATAAAAAATGATATTCTCTCATCTGAAAGCTATTAGCTAACAGCTTACAGCTATTATCCGGCCCTATCGTCTATCGGCTAGGACGGAGCCTTCTCAAGGCTCAAAGCAGGGTTCGATTCCCTGTAGGGTCAAATTGAAATGTACCCCATAAAGTGGACACGGTACATTATTTTCTTTTGTTAATATTA
>JBBUED010000043.1:0-1015 GCA_038078215.1 Patescibacteria group bacterium
CCGCCCCTTCCTCCCCTCCCGACTTTCTTATACTAGTCTTTTGCAAAACACTAGCATAGGACGGGCCGCCAAAAACCATCCTATTTATCCAGCCGTTTTTTATTTTCCGGTTTCTGTAGGAAATTCTTTTTTGACACGACAGAACGCCCAAGCTCTTTCTCCAATTCTTTTCTGGCATTTCCGGCTACTCTCCCGCCCCTATTCGCATCCTGTGTAAGTTTTATTACACCTTCAGATTTTTCTTGACGGTGTATTTCGGTAGTCGATCTTTCTCCAAGCATATTGAAAATCAGTTCAAAGTCATCCATGTGGTCGCGCAAATTTTCTCGTTGTAGCCCTTTCAACTTCTTGTACTCGCTCGGCGTTACGCCAAAAGTGGCCCTAGAAATTTCGGCCGTCAAGATTTCATAATCCTTACGATCTTTTGCTCCGCGATTCTTCCACTCATCCGTCAGTTCCTCGCGAATGGCAATCCCACGCATGCGCTTCTCTATCCAGTCTTGGCTATAGCCCTTGAGCTTATAGAGCATACGGGTCCGTTTGGTGGCCAGTTCCGGATTCTCTATCTCCTGTACTCGTTCGTAGCCCACCCTTGCGAGCCATCGCTTGAACGGCTCGGCCTTAGGAGACGGAATTGACTGAATGATGCGGAAAACACCCTCTGTATTGGCGCAATTCATCGCTTGTTTGCCGCCTTCTGTGGGAACTTCAAGGGTATGTACAATCTGTACCCACCCTTCAGTAAGTTCTGGATCGCGCTGTTTCATGCGCTGGATATACTGTTTTGGGTCATTTGACTCAATCAATGCCAAAACCACATCCTCCACTACAAACCACCACTCACCGTTATGTAGTGTCCTTCTGACTTGCTTTCCTTTGAACAGGGCTATTTTCGTAGTGATTTCGTCAGTCATAAAACTAAAGACGATTTTAGACTTTTTCAGGAATCAATCATACGACAAATCTTCCCCTTAGGGAACAGGGTTCCCAATGGACTGCGTTTTTCTAAAGTCTC
>JBBUED010000044.1:0-2343 GCA_038078215.1 Patescibacteria group bacterium
AAAAAGAGGCGACTGATTCAAAATACGACGCGGAAAAATTGGACGAGAGAATAGCGAAACTAATCGGCGGAGTCGCGGTCATTCGAGTCGGCGCGGCGACAGAAACCGAGATGAAATATTTGAAATTGAAAGTTGAGGATGCCGTCAACGCCACGAAAGCGGCGATTGAGGAGGGCGTTGTGGCTGGAGGTGGAACGGCGTTTATTAAAGCTGGCGAGAAAGTGAGAGAATGGATGAAAGCCGGAAAAATAAAAGGTAAAGAATTTGGGACTAAAGAGTTTGAGGCGGGATTCAGTATTGTTTTGAAAGCGATAGAGGCTCCGCTTCGCCAGATTGCGATTAACGCCGGCAAAGATGACGGAGTAATCGTTGAAAGTATAAGGAATAAGAGAGGAAACGGCGGGTATGACGCGCTCAAAGACGAAATGGTTTCAGATATGCTTGCCGCCGGAATAATTGACCCTGTCAAAGTGACAAGAAGCGGACTCCAAAACGCCGCTTCCGCCGCCGCGATTCTGCTCACGACCGAAGTGGCTATAGCCGACGAACCGAAAGAAGAGAAAGGTGGTGGCGGAGGAATGCCCGGCGGCATGGGAGGTATGGGCGGGATGGATTACTAAAGACGAATAAATTAAACAAACCGGTGAAATTCAATTACGAATTTCACCGGTTTGTTTTGGATTTTTGTGATAAAATAAATAAATGGAAAAAGGTAATTCAAAAGAAACTGAAAATGATACAACCGAGCTTATTGATACCCTAAATAAGGTTATTTATGATGTCAATCTCTTGATGGAAAAGGTGAAAAATCTGGAAGAGTTCAAAAAATTCGCGGATAAGGAAATTTTTGAATTTCGCGCCGATGATGTCGATTTGAAAGCTGGTGATGTAGAAATTAAGAAAAATTTAAGCATCTTGAATCAGGAAGTTAAGAAAATGGAACATGAAATCATAAAGTTAAACGAACGAACCGCGCGTCTTGAAAATAAAACTAAATCGCTTTGAGATACGAAATAACGAATAAAATACACGAATTGTTACGAATAAAGAAATTGCGCGTCTGCGCAGGTTTGATCTCCATGGACACTGTAGCCATACTTTGGATTCGCTAACGTGGGGAATGAAAGAAAAGGAGGAAGAAATATTTTTTGAGAATATGCTATAATAATGGCGTTTATAAGCTAATGAAATAATATGAATATTTTCTACATAATTATCGGTATTATAGTCATCCTATTTTTTTGGATCATTAGTATTTACAACGGATTTGTCAAGCTTATTAATCGGGCGAAAGAAGCGTGGGCGGATATTGATGTGCAATTAAAAAGAAGATATGACTTAATTCCAAACTTAGTGGAAACGGTCAAAGGCTACGCCACTCACGAAAAGACCGCTTTTGAAAATGTGACGAAAGCTCGAGCAATGGTCTTGGGCGCGCAAAGTTTGGAGGAAAAAGGAAAAGCTGAAAATATGCTAAGCGGAGCATTGAAATCAATTTTCGCGATTGCCGAAGCGTATCCCCAACTCAAAGCGAACGAAAATTTTTTGGAGCTTCAGCGCGAATTATCAGACACGGAAAATAAAATTCAGGCGGCAAGAAGATTTTATAACGGCAATGTCCGCGATTTGAATATCGGCATTGAAACTTTCCCGAAAAACATCATCGCCAATATGTTCAAATTCTCCAAAATGGAATTCTTCCAGCTTGAGGAGGGCGAGGCGAGAGAGCCGGTGAAAGTCAGCTTTTAGCTGTTAGCTTATAGATTTTTATGAGCGGAATAGAAAAAATAAAAGACAAAGAACTTCATCGGATAGCCATTACGGCGATTATTTATGACAAAGACGGAAGGTTTTTGATAACCCGCCGAAGTTTGAACAAAAAAGCTTTTCCCGGGAAGTGGACGGTGCCGGGTGGCGGGCTTGAAACTGATGATTATACAAAAACACCTCCTTCCACTAAGGCCGGGCAATGGTATTTCTCGGTAGAGAAGGCCTTAAGAAGAGAGGTGAAAGAGGAAGTAAATATTGAGATCGGCAAGCTGGAGTATCTTCTTGATTTAACCTTCATTATTCCCGACGGGACACCCTGTATGGTTTTAAGTTTTTACGCGCCACATTCATCTGGAGAAGTTAAATTGGATAATGACAGTATTGATTACAAATGGGTTACAGTCAAAGAAGCGGAAGATTACGATATGATTGAGGGGATTCCAGAAGAAATAAAAATGGTTGATGAAATAATAAATTAAGATTTTAGATTTGATTTTTTAGGTTGCAACATGTCCCTCTACACCCACCAATCCAAAAATATCAGGAAAACTTGGCTTTTGATGAGTGTGTTTT